>DATKMG010000813.1:0-18353 GCA_035541995.1 Terriglobia bacterium | reverse complement strand
AGTGAGAACAATATCTACCTGATCCGCACTTTTAACTATACGCCCCAGCTTGAAGAAAAGCTCACGAAGAAATCCCCGCAGCCGGGCAAGAAGGTCACGGTTACTTATGTGCGGGGGTCCGACTTGGCCACGAAGATCAAGTAGGGGATCGCTCCTCTCATCTTCGCTTTAAAGATTTGCCGCCTTCTCCTATTTCATTTACAATTTTAAAGGGTGATTTCCCTTTACGACATAAAGCGCCAGATGAAGATTCCTCCTAGACGACCGGCTTCTGCAGAAGTGTTTCCTCACCCCGCCTATTTGAATACGGTATTGGGGCCTAACTTCCGCCACGCCGCAGAGTTTTTCTTCAAACCCCTGATTGAAATCAACCAGGCACATGCCATCATGTTGGCTCGACGCGGCATTCTCAAGAAAGCATCAGCCCGCAGGATCCTCCGGGCTCTGCGACAGATGGCCGGTGAACAGGAGAAGTTAAATGACTATCGGTTCAAAGGGGCAGTAGAAGACCTGTATTTCTATATCGAGTGCCGTTTGAGCGAGATTTGTGGGCAGGAAATTGCAGGCCAGCTCAGCGTAGCCAGAAGCCGCAATGATGTCGACATGACACTTTACCGGATGGTTCTCAGGAAAGAGCTCCTCGACACCGTCAGGGGCATTCGTCAGATGAGCGAAGCCTTGTTGCAGTTGGCCGTAACCCACGTTGCAACAATCCTCCCTGTAGTCACTCACACCCAGTTGGCCCAGCCAACTACACTTGCCCATTACCTCCTGGCAGCAGTTGAATTTCTTGAGCGAGATCAAGTTCGGGCGGTCCAGGCTTTCGCCCATGTGAACCAGAGTCCGTTGGGAGCCTGTGTTGCCACCACAACCGGTTTTCCCATTGACCGACGTATGCTGGCGGGTCTTCTTGGCTTTGACGGGGTTCTGGAAAATGCGTATGGGTGTATTGCCACTGTTGATTATCTGGTCGAAGGTGCTGGGACCCTGACGACACTGATGGTGAATCTGGGCCGGTTTATCCAGGACCTTCTGTTGTGGAGTTCCCAGGACATCGGACTGATCGAATTGCCTGATGGATTTGTGCAGTCAAGCAGTATCATGCCTCAAAAACGGAATCCAGTGGCCCTAGAACATTTGCGAATCTTAGCGAGCAACGCCGTCGCTCAAAGCCAATCAATAGTTCTGGATCTTCACAACACGCCATTCGGAGATATTGTCGATACAGAAGACGATCTCCAACCAGTAGTTCGGCAAGCCTTCAGTTATACGGTTCGTGTCCTGGAGTTACTGACGGCGATTCTTGAGTCTCTTGAATTCAGAACTGGAAAAGCACTCTTGAAGTGTCAGGGAGGAGAGATCACCTTGACCGAATTAGCCGACTGGCTAGTTCGAACACGGCAAGTTGCCTTTCGCTCGGCCCATCAGGCGGTGAGCTGCGTGGCGCAGGAGCTTCGCAGGCGACCTGCTCGGCGGCAGGGAGAGTCGTTCGCTCGGCGGGTTTCGCTCCTATTGGAGGAAGCGAGCGGAGACCTATTGGGGGAAAGGATTTGCATCGCTCCGTCTCAAATCAGCCAGATCCTCGATCCTTACCATTTTGTGCGGGTGAGGCGGGTTTTCGGAGGGCCGGCAATTCCAGTGGTAAGGCAAAGCATTCGACGTCACATGAAACGGGCTGCCCAACTCCAGCTATGGCTGGAGCGCACTGAAACGGGGTTGCGCCAGTATCCGGAACGGTTGCGAAATGTGTGAAATGGCCGTCTAAGACCGTGCACCTGAAGGAACTGTTGTCAGCGCCAGCTTGCCCTGGGTTGGAAAGGCCCTATTGTCATTGCTGAAGAAGTGTCGCCCCACAACAAAAGTATGATGAGCATTTCGTTCGGGATTCGATCTCGTCGCTGGATTCCTTGGCAGATCTGTCGCCGGCATTTGACCATTATTCTGACCGCAATGGTCGCAAATACCCTCCTGTTGTGTTGTGCTTGTTCCAGGGAGCGAACGGGCAGAGTCCATCTGGTGGTGTACTCCACACATGGCAAGGAACTACTGACAGAATTTGAACAACTATTTGAGAGACAACATCCAGAGGTCGACGTTCGCTGGTTGGATATGGGTAGTCAAGATGTCCTCGACCGCGTTCGGTCCGAGAAAGAAAACCCTCAGGCTGACCTGTGGTGGGGAGCCCCTTCAGTCCTCTTTCAACAGGCTGAAAGTGAAGACTTGCTGCAAGCATATTCCCCATCTTGGGCGCCCCATGTCAGTGCTGATTCCCACAGTCCTAACCGTCAATGGTACGGCACTTACTTTACTCCCGAGGTCATTGCTTATAACAATGCGGCACTTAAAGCCGAAGAAGTGCCCCGGGATTGGGATGATCTCTTGGATGTCAAATGGAGAAATCAATTGATCATGCGGGATCCCCTGGCTTCAGGGACCATGCGGACCATCTTCTGTGCCATGATTCTCCGCGCTTATCGCGACACAGGATCTCCCCGAGCTGGTTACGAATGGCTCAAGAAGCTCGATGCCAACACAAAGGATTACGTAGCAAACCTGACGATCCTCAGTCAGAAGTTGTCCAGGCGGGAAGGGTTAATCACCTTATGGAATATGCCCGACATTGAACTCCAGAGGGAACGATATCATTATCCATTGGATTATGTGATTCCCAAAAGCGGCTCACCAGTTGTGACGGATGGGATTGCCATTCTGGCGAGGGCCAAGAACGCTCCAGCTGCAACCGCTTTTTACGAGTTCGTAACGAATCGGGAAAATCTGATCTTAGCAGCCCGCAAGTTTTACCGCATTCCCTGCCGCAAGGATGTCTCTGCTGAAGAACTTCCTGCTTGGATGACCCGTGACCCCGTTCCAGCTATGGAGGTTGATTGGAAAGTCCTTGAGGATAAATCCAATGAATGGATGCGATACTGGGATACGAACATCCGTAACAGCAACACGAAATAGGGATGAAGTATGAAGGGTGAAGGATGAAACTGGGTTGTGATATCCAACTGAAACGAGATTGCGATTGTCTACGGGGCCGACGATCTTCGCCCTTATTCAGCTACGACACCGTTTTGAACCTCGATGGTAATCAAGGGAAACCCTTCAGAATTCATGATCTCGAATTCATAATGGACTTCATCCTTTCTAATTCATACTTCATTCTTGCTTCTTATGTCTTTTCTTGAGCTTCAGAACCTGAGTCTGCGATATGGACCGCGGGTGGCATTGGATAACCTGAGCTTGGCTGTCCGCAAGGGCGAGTTTTTCAGTCTCCTGGGGCCAAGTGGTTGCGGCAAGACTACAACCATTCGTCTGATCGCAGGATTCCTGCAGCCCGATTCCGGGACGATCCTTCTCGAGGGGCAGGACATCCGCCCTCTTTCCCCGGATAAGCGAAACATGGGAATGGTCTTTCAGTCGTATGCACTTTTCCCCCACCTCAGAGTGTTTGACAATGTGGCTTTTGGGTTGAAAGCCAGAAAGGTTGCCAGCCCTGAGATCCCGGCAAAAGTGCGGCGTGCTCTCGATCTGGTGAACCTGTCCGGAAGCGAGGCCCGCTCCATTTTTGAACTGAGCGGAGGAGAACAGCAGCGTGTGGCCATCGCTCGAGCCATTGTGATTGAGCCAAGAGTCCTTTTACTTGATGAACCGCTTAGCAACCTCGATGCTTCCCTGCGGGAGACGACCCGCAGGCAACTCAAACATTTGGCAAAATCTCTGGGAATTACCACGATTTTTGTGACGCACGACCAGGAAGAGGCTTTTGCCATTTCGGACCGGGTTGCCCTGTTGTGGCAAGGCACATGCCAGCAGGTGGGGACTCCTCGACAGCTTTATCATCGGCCCGCTAGCGAATTCGTAGCCAGGTTTATAGGGAAATCCACCATTCTCTCCCTCCCTTGTAAGAGCATCGAAAATGGGAACGCAATTCTCGCCTTACCCTGGGGAGGAACGCTGAGTGCGCCGTTGGGTTCCAGCCATTGGCTTCGCCCTGGAATGACCTGTAAAGTCATGTTCCGTCCCGAGGCTCTCCAATTCCAATCGGCTGGCCACCTCTCCAGCCTCGGGGAAGGCAGGATTCTTGAAATTCAATACACCGGAAGCCTTTCAGAATTGACTGTCGAGATCCAAGGGGTGCACTTCCTGGTGATCGTACCCAACCGGAGTTTGTCCCAGATTCATTCCGTTGGCGAAGAAGTGCAGCTTTTCTGCTCGACGGAGACTGTCCAGATACTTCCATGAAGTACTTGCCAACATTCAACCTCCTGTTTTATGTGGTCGCGCTGGGGCTTTTGCTTTGGTTGGTTCTCTACCCCAATTTACATATTCTCAGCCAGAGTTTCGAGAAGGACGGCCAGGTGGGGCTGGTGAATTATCTCGAGTTTTTCCACAACCCCTCTCAACTGGAAGCCTTGATCAATAGCCTGATACTTTCTTTAGGTAGTGTTGGGTTTTCCGCCGTGATCGGAGTGCCACTGGCCTTCATCTTTCACCGCTATGAATTCCCGGGAAGGACGATTTTTGCTGCTCTGGCAACTCTGCCGGTGTTGCTGCCCCCACTGGTGGGGGTCATTTCCTTCATGTTCCTCTATGGCGAGAGCGGGATTATTACCAGGTTCATTCAGATCCTACTGCGGTTGTCCAGTGCACCCTTCTCTCTGCGTGGGATTTGGGCCATCCTTTTTATCCATGCCTATACGATGTACGCCTATTTTTACCTGTTCGTCACGGCTGGATTGAAACGAATGGATTTCTCTCTACAAGAGGCGGCCCGCTCCCTGGGAGCTTCCAGACTCCGGGTTTTCTTTGCTGTCACGTTGCCGATGCTGACGCCCAGTTTGATGGGTGCTTCACTATTGACGTTTATGACCAGTATGGCTAGTTTCAGCGCTCCCTATCTTTTTGGCGGAGGTACCCGGGTGCTGGCTCTGCAGATCTACAATTCCAAGTTGAATGGGGATCTGGCCATGGCTTACGTGGAAACGGTGATTCTGAGCTTATCCTCGATTCTCTTTCTCATCTTGTTGCAGCGCTATGAAGGTACCGCTCGGTATCGTTCTCTCAGTAAGGGTGACTTGCGTCCTGCCAGAGAAGCCAGGCGGCGCACGATCCGTTTTCTCATGTCGACCTTGGGGGCGGGGTTGGTCTTGTTCTTATTGCTGCCTCACCTGGTCCTGATTCTGATCAGCTTCTCAAAAGATGGAACCTGGACCACGGAAATCCTCCCGCCACAATATACGCTTTCTAACTATGCCCAATTATTCTCAGATCCCCATTTCCTTGAACCGATCCGGAACAGCCTGGAAATGTCAGGCATGGCTACCGCCTTGAATTTTCTTTTTGCCATGGTGGTCGGGTATCTTCTGGCGAACAGGCAAATTCCGGGTCGCACCCTGTTGAATGCTTTGGTACTGCTGCCTTGGGCCTTGCCGGGCACTGTCCTGGCCTTGAGCTTGGCAAGCACGTTCAACCAGGCCCAGCCGCTACGGGGCAAACTGCTTCTGGTTGGAACATTCTGGTTGTTACCGCTGGCATATTTCATTCGGAACATCCCACTCGTAGTTCGACCCGTTCAGGCCAGCTTTGAACAACTGGATCCCGCACTGGCAGAAGCAGGTCAATCACTAGGAGGGTCATGGCTTTATGTATTCAGACGAGTTACTCTGCCGATGGTTCTGCCCGGAGCACTGGCCGGTTCCATGCTGGCTTTTGTTACCGCTTTGGGAGAGTTCGTTTCTTCCATTGTGATCTATACCATTAACAATCGTCCAATTTCGATCGAGATTTTGGCTCAGTTGCGCCAGTTCAATTTCGGAAGTGCCGCGGCTTATGGCGTACTTCTGATTCTCCTGATGGCGGCGGTGTTCTTTGTATCTCATAATTACTTCAGTCAGGCGGATAGGTCATCGGTCCCTTACTGATTGTCTCCGGAACCACCTCCTCAGCCATCGAGGCTGGAAGAAAGGCTCGCTCGAATGAAGCTGCATTGCCGGGCAGTTGAATGCCCAGGTCAATTTGATGATGGCAACTCCGAGAAAGGTATTGAATGACTCGTATTGATCGGAATTTCTTTCTTGGGCGCACACCAAATTCATCTGCTGGTTGTTACAGAGAACCCTCGCGTGGCCAGACCCGTCTTCGATGGCGACGATCAGTCTGGGTCTGCATTCTCGTTTTTGGGGTCGCGGCAGTTGAAATGTACGGATTGGCCTTGGGCCAGTCACAGGAACTGAGTCTGGACAATGGAGCCTCTGGATTGGCTCAGGCCCTGGCGAGGCTCCCGTTTACGACACGAGCACTCTTCATTACTGCCCACCCGGACGATGAGCCCGCAGGCCTCCTGACTTTTTTTAGCCGGGGACTCCATATCAAGACGGCATTGCTGTCGCTCACGCGCGGAGAAGGCGGGCAGAATCTGATCAGCTCCGACCAGGCCGAAGCGCTGGGCCTGCTTCGCACCGGTGAACTCCTGGCGGCTGATGAATACTATGGCATCGAGCAATACTTTACCCGTGCTTTTGACTTTGGTTTTTCCCGAAGTGCCGATGAGACCCTGCGGCTTTGGGATCGGAAGGTTGTGCTGAACGATATCGTGAGAGTCATCCGCGAGTTTCGGCCGGACCTTATTGTCTCAATCTGGCAAGGGAATGCACAGGATGGCCATGGCCACCACCAGGCCTCAGGGATCCTGGCACAAGAGGCGTATCGGATTTCCGGAGACCCTTCTCAGTTTCCAGATCAGCGATTGGAAGGGTTAACACCGTGGCGGGCTAGAATGTTCTTTGTACTCAGACCGAGCGAGAAATCAAGCTTGCTTCGAGTCAACACGGGAGAATATGTCCCACTTTTTGGAGCTTCGTTCCAGCAAATTGGCGCCAAGGGTTACAGTTTTCATCGCACCCAGGGCCAGGGCAACAGTCGTGCTTCGGCAGGGGATACCTGGCTGGAGCTGGGCCGGCTCTTTTCTGAGAGCACGCCAAGGACTCCCTCGAAGGCCCTTTTAATGAACCATACTCTTCTTCTTTCCGAACAAGCTCGAACTTCTGAATTTGCAGATCTTGTGACCACTCTGGATGAGCTTCCCGACATGCTGAAGAGTGGTGATCCGCATCGCGCCTGGCTCAAAGACCGGCTAGCGGCACTCAAGAAACTGATTGAGGAAGCGCAAGAGGGTTTCACTCCAAACGACTTCTGCCAGACACTTCGCCCACTACTCGAAGGCCTTGATATCCTTCGCCAGATTCGACAGCGGTTCGCTACCGTCTCGTCGGAAGACCACCCGGGGAATCGTCTTACTTTTCTGATCAAAGATAAGGAGCAGGACTTTCAACGAGCGATTCGACTGGCTCTTGGGCTTTCGTTGGAGGCCCTCGCTGACGAATCGACGCCCACACCCGATCATCCCTTTACCGTTACGGTGCGCCTCGTTAACCGTTCGTGTGTTGTGCTGCGTCCTAGGGAGGTTCGCCTCTTGGTCAATGCCAACTGGAAGATTGGAAAGATGGAGGGAGAACTCGCACCTCTCCATCCTCGGGAGAAACTGTCGGTGAAATTTCTCTTAAGTGCGCCCATCCAGGAGCCACCTACTCGGTTGCCTCTGGATCGAAGTGGAGGGAGAGCCACTATGTATTCGGTCTCGGACAACCGTCTCGTTAACGAGCCAGTACCTCCGCCTCCGGTCCGGGTTCGACTGGATTATTCCGTCTCCGACTTCCCTCCTCGGAATCAGCTGTCAGCAGCAGCTGGCGGCGCCAACAGACAGGAAGTGCCGACAACAGTCAGCGCAGAAGGGCCGGTTGAATATCTGGATTCCGACCGGTTGAAGGGCACCCGGCGTGTCCCGTTGCTATTAGTGCCCTCGATTTTTGTCAACGCCACTCCGCCCATTCAGATAGTCCCACGTGCCCTTGCGAAGCGGCCTGTATGGATCCGCGTGGAGCTGATCAACAACACTAGTGCAAGGGTTTCTGGAAAAGTGCATGTGCAATCCCCTGCGGGTTGGTCCGTTCAGCCCTTGAGCCAAAGCTTCACGCTTCCTGAAAAAGACAAATCCGATATCCCCAGGTTCCAGGTCATCCCTCCTGAGCCGTTCCCAACCGGTCATGTTTCTTTCGCCGTTGTGGCTGAAGTCGATGGTCAGGAACTGTCCAGCAGCTGCCGGATGATTTCCGCTTTCAACCTCTGGAAAGTTCCGCTTTACCAAAAGGCAGAGCTGGAAGTTGTTCCTCTGGACGTGCAGGTCGCAGAGAAAACGAGGGTAGGGTATATCATGGGAGCAGGTGATCGGGTTCCCGAAGTCCTTGAGCAGATTGGAGCCCCAGTGACTCTACTCGAGGCAGAGGAGCTGGCTAGCGGAGACCTTCACCGGTACTCCACAATTGTCGCCGGCATACGTGCCTATGACGTGAGGAAGGATTTGGTCGCCCTGAATTCACGGCTGCTGCAATACGTAGCGGATGGTGGAGTTTACATTGTTCAATACAATACTCCGGATGCTTGGAACAGGGCCCAGTATGGCCCTTACCCGGCCCGCATTAGAGGCTCAGGGGATCGAGTTACGGACGAGACCGCACCTGTTACTATTCTCGATCCGAAACATCCCCTATTCAATTTCCCGAACAAGATTGGTAAGGCTGATTTCGACGGCTGGGTTCAGGAACGAGGGCTCTACTTCCTTCAAGACAGAGACACCCACTACGAAGCCTTGCTTTCCTGCCACGACCCGGGGGAGCCTCCTCTTGATGGGGGGTTGCTCGTGGCTGGGTATGGCAAAGGGCTCTATGTCCTGACAGCCTACTCCTGGTTTCGCCAGCTCCCCGCAGGAATCCCCGGGCCTGTTCGAATATTCGCCAATCTGATCAGCCTAGCCCAAACCGCTAACCGCGATTCTGCAGCCAAGGCTACTCGACTATTCCGGGAGCCAAGTTCTCTAGCGCCTCCTATATATCTTTCGCTGCTCCCTTTTTTCCCGTATCCATGGTATCTTGGCGAGCCTATTCTGCGGGACTTTTGAAATTGGAAATATGGCGAGGAGATTCCAGCCGGGACGGGCCCTGCTTGACTTTGTCAAGAGTGATTCCATGACGTATGCCGCGGCAATTTCCTATTACGCCTTGTTCTCCTTTTTTCCTCTGATCCTCATCTTGTTGAGCATCGGCAGCCTGTTCGTGCGCCGATATGATCTGGATTCTGCCATCGTGGAATCCCTCGGCTATTTCTTGCCCTTCGGGACCCATCTCATTGAAAGTAACCTGCGGATGATTACCGCTTCGGCCGGCAAATTCTCGATCGTTGGAAGCTTACTCCTATTATGGACTTCAACCGGGGCATTTGTCCCTCTGGAACAGGCTCTAAATCGGGCCTGGGGCGTCAAGAAGGGACGCGGCTTCCTGCATACGCGCATTACGGCTGCAATAACAGCCTTTTTCTGTGGCTGTTTTGTGCTCACCTCGGTCTTCATCACGGCTATGTTGGGGAGGTTCGAGATCTTTCTGCGGGGGATTACCACTCGCCACTTGGAGTTGGGAGAGCTGAATCACTGGATCACCTCTACGACTGAGGTCGTTTTCGACATCCTTTCCGTGCTGGCCAGCTTTTCGCTGACCGTCTTGATCTTTGCCTTGATCTACAAGATTGTCCCCTACACACGGGTTCATTTTTCTCAGGTGTCCCATGCCGCCATTTACGCCGGGCTGACCTGGGAAATGGCCAAGTACGCCTTCACTTTCTGGCTTCGTTTTCACAACTACCGGAATGTCTATGGTTCCATTGCTACAATTATTATCATCCTTAGCTGGGTCTATCTCTCCGCAGGGATCCTGTTATTCTTTGCCAAGTATTCCGCCCAGATGCAGGGACGAAGGGTATGAGGGAAGGTCCAACGATGAACATTGCATTGATCGGCTACGGGAAAATGGGGCACGAGGTGGAAGCCTTGGCTACCAGGCAGGGACATCGCATTGTAGCCAAATGTGATCCTTTAGCCGAAGGTCGAACCTCTCCGGTTATTTCGGAAGAGGCCTTGCACGATGCAGCGGTTTGTATTGAGTTCACTAGCCCTACAGCGGTTTTGGGAAACATTCGCCAGACTGCCCTGCTGAGGAAGTCTTTGGTTGTCGGCACAACCGGGTGGACAGATCACTTGACTGACGTAGAAATACTGGTCAGGGAACAACAAATTGGCCTGGTCTATGCCCCCAACTTTTCTTTGGGCGTGAACCTTTTTTACCGAATTGCCGCTCGGGCTGCTGAACTCTTCAACCGCTTCGAGGAATATGATGTGTTCGGCTCCGAAATTCACCACCGGCACAAGGCGGACAGTCCCAGCGGGACTGCGAGGAGGCTTGCCGCTATTGTTCTCGACAACTTCGCACGAAAAAAGAGAATGGTTACGGGTATGATGGACCGACCCATAGCCCCTGATGAATTCCTTCTCACTTCCGCTCGGGCGGGGGAGTTTCCAGGAATTCATTCATTGACCTTCGACTCGCTGGCCGATACCATAGAACTCACGCATACGGTGCGTTCACGAACGGGTTTTGCGCGAGGGGCCTTGTTGGCAGCCGAATGGATCGCGCAGCGCACGGGCATCTTCAGCTTCGAGGAGATTCTGGATGAGTTGCTGGGGCCAGACTTGGCCCAATCCGGAGGAGCTTCGTTTGGTCATTTGAAGGAATAGGGTTTGGCCCTTCTGCTGTCCACCTTCTTTCTCCTTCATGAAAGGGACGGATTAGTTATGAAAGAGAATAGCCTTTTTCGAGGAGCCATGACGGCCCTGGTGACGCCGTTTGATCGCAATGGGAAGTTGAACGAGGACCATCTCCGGAGGATCATCGAGTTCCAGATTCAAGGGGGCATCGATGCTATTGTCCCATGCGGGACTACGGGTGAAGCCTCCACCCTGGAATACGACGAACACTTCCGAGTGTGCGAGTTGACAGTCCAATTTACCAACCGCCGGGCCAAAGTCATAGTTGGAGGCGGCAGCAATAATACCAATCGCGCGATTCAACTCACTCAATTTGCCAGTCAGATTGGAGCGGATGCCGTCCTCTCTGTCGGGCCCTATTACAACAAGCCCTCTCCGGAAGGGCATTACCAGCATTTCAAGGCCATCGCAGAGTCGGCCGATATCCCGATCATCATTTACAACATTCCCGGCAGGACAGGCGTCAATATTGACCCGACCATTCTGCTGCGCTTGGCGGAAATCCCCAACATCGTGGGGGTCAAGGAAGCATCTGGGAACATGGACCAGATGATGCTGATTCTGCGTGACCGCCCCAAGAACTTCAGCGTGCTGTCGGGTGATGACTCGTTCGCGTTGCCCTTGATTGCGATGGGTGGGGACGGGTGTATCTCGGTGTTGTCGAATGAAATACCCGGGGAGTTCGCCCGTATGATTCATGCCGCACTCGATGGCAATTGGGGCTTGGCCAGGCAGATTCATTATCGGAATTTCGCATTGATGCGCGCGAATTTCATTGAGACAAACCCGGTCCCGGTGAAAGCCGCCATGGCCATGATGGGACTCGTAGAAGAGACCTACCGTTTGCCACTCGTGCCCCTGCAATCTGCCAACCGCGAAAAATTGCGAATTATCTTGCAGGATCTTGGGTTGTTGGCTTGAGAGCGACTTGAGGATGGACCAGTCTCCATGAATCTGGAACAACTGATCCCGCTCCACTACGCCCGCCAGCGGGCAGAGTTAGACCTTGAATCCCGCCAGGTCTTCGAGACATTCCTTGCCGCCCTGGATAAGGGTGCAATCCGTGCCGCCGACAAAGTGGCGGGGAAGTGGCAGGTCAATGAGTGGGTGAAGCAGGGAATTCTCCTTGGATTTAAACTCGGGAGTGTAGCCGATTTTTCAATCAACTCCTGGTTTCAGTTCCGAGACAAGGACACTTTTCCTCTCAAGAATCTGCAGACTCTCTCACATTCTGTCCGTCTTGTTCCCGGAGGTTCTTCGGTGCGAACCGGTGCATACTTAGGGAAAAACGTCACGTTGATGCCGCCCATGTATGTCAACGTCGGAGCTTATATCGACGATGAGAGCATGGTCGACTCCCACGCCCTGATCGGATCTTGCGCCCAGATCGGAAAGCGAGTCCACATCAGCGCTGGCACTCAAATTGGCGGCGTGTTGGAACCGATGGGAGCGTTGCCCGTCATAGTGGAGGACGATGTACTGGTGGGAGGGAATTGCGGCATTTACGAGGGCACCGTCGTGGAATCCGGTGCTGTAATCGGGGCGGGTACCGTCATTACCGGCTCAACTCCCATTTATGACCTCGTCAAAGAACGAATCTACCGCAAAACTATAGAATCTCCGCTCGTCATCCCCCATGAAGCGGTTGTGGTCCCCGGCAGCCGACCTGCTCGAGGGGAGTTTGCCAACAAGCACCACCTGCAATTGGCTGTCCCGGTCATTGTCAAGTATCGAGACCAAGGGACTGACGCTCGCGTGAGCCTTGAGGAATTGCTGCGATCATGAAGGTAGAGAATCTCAGTTCAAGCATCCGGAATCGAGCTCAAGGGCTAGGTCCGTCGCTGATCGAATTCCGGCGCGACTTGCACCGTCATCCTGAATTAAGCAACCGTGAATTCCGAACTTCTGAAAAGGTGGCATCCCGTTTGAAAAGCCTGGGGCTTACGCTGCAAACAGGAGTCGCCAGGACCGGAGTAGTGGGCCTCCTGGCCGGAAATCGTTCCGGATCGACAGTAGCCATTCGGGCCGATTTGGACGCTTTACCAATCCAGGAGACCTTGGATGTTTCCTACAAGTCTCAAACCAACGGTGTCAAACATGCTTGCGGACACGACGTGCACACCACAGTCGCCTTGGGTGTAGCCGAAGTGCTAAGTTCTCTCAAAGCAGAACTCCCGGGCCGGGTCAAGTTCATCTTCCAGCCGGCTGAAGAAGACATTCCTGCCGGTGAGGAAGGTGGGGCTGCCCTCATGCTCAAGGAGGGGGTTCTCGAGAACCCCGCCGTGGATGCGATATTTGCCCTTCACGTGATGCCGGTGATCGATGTCGGAAAGGTGGGATACCACGAAGGGGCAGTTTGGGCCAGCAATGATTTTCTCGAAATCACCATTCACGGTCGCAAGACCCACGGGGCCTACCCCCACACCGGTGTAGACTCCATCGTAGTGGCCTCGCATGTGGTGATTGCTTTGCAGACCTTGGCCAGTCGCACTGTGGATGCCCGGGACCCGTTCCTGATTTCAATTGGAATCATGGAAGCCGGAAGCCAATTCAATATCATAGCTGACCAAGTTCGCCTGGTAGGGATGATCCGCTCGTTGAGCCCCGAGGTTCGTGCCATGGCCCCTGGCCGGATTGAAACTGTGATTCGGGGGATCACTCAGGGGTTTGGCGCCACCTATAGCATGAAGGTAACCCCACGTTCTCCGGTAACCTTGAATGCCCCGGGATTGGTCTCCATGAGTGTCCCAGTTCTCCAGGATACTCTCGGCGAGGGGAATGTTCTGCTGCAGAAACCCCACATGGGATCTGAGGACTTCGCGTTGTTTGCGGAGAAGGTCCCCGGCTTCTACTTCTTCCTGGGAGTCCGGAACGAAAGCAAGGGAATTAGCGCCATGCTCCATACTCCGGAATTTGACGTTGATGAAGCGTCGATCCCTTTAGGGATCGAAGTGATGTGTCGTTTGGTCATCGAATATCTTGTAGGTAATCAGGACTTTCAGAAGGCATGATTTCAGGCATGAATCCCAAGTTTAAAACCAGGCAATTGTCCGTAACGGACGCCAGGTTGATCGTAGCTGCCAGCGAGACGCAGGCTGACCTTCTCTTCGCCACGGGTTTCTTTGCACCCGATCCCTTTATTTTCTTCATCCATCGCGGTCGTAAGTACTTGGTGATGAGTGACCTGGAAATTGATCGGGCCAAGGCACAAGCGCGCGTTCACTCGGTCTTGTCTTTGTCTCGCTATGAAAAGATGTTACGGAAGGAGGGGGCGAAGAGTTTCGAGACAGCCCCCATCTTGGCAAAAGTGCTGGACCACAGAGGGATTCGTTCCGTGACTGTTCCAGGCAGCTTTCCCTTCGGTCTGGCCGAACAACTGCGGAAATTCGGGTTTCGAGTTCATGTGAGTGAGGGGCCAATATTTCCCGAACGGGAATTTAAGACCCGTGCAGAGACTCGCGAGATCCGGAAGGCACAGCAAGCTGCAGAAGCCGGAGTTGCAGCCGCCATCCAGGTGCTCCGTGATTCCAGGATCAGACTGGATGGGACCCTCTGGTGGAATGGAACCAAATTGACTTCCCAGATTCTGAAACAACAGATCAGTATAGCGGTTCTCGAGCATGGCTGTGTGGCCAACCGAACTATCGTAGCCTGTGGTGAGCAGGGAGTCGATCCTCACCAGGAAGGGAGTGGTTTGCTCAAGCCGCATCAACCTATTATCATTGATGTCTTTCCACGCTCCCAGCGATCAGGGTATTGGGGGGACATTACTCGGACTGTAGTGAAAGGCCGTGCCAGTGCCCGTTTAAAGGCCCAATACCAGGCTGTGTATGAGGCCCAGCAACTGGCCCTGCAGGAAATCCGGCCTGGGATTTCAGGACGCGCAGTTCACCAAATGGTAGTCAGTTACTTCGAGCGCCAAGGTTTCGTCACCGGAACAATCAAAGGGCGTATGCAAGGCTTCTTCCATGGAACCGGGCATGGGGTTGGGCTGGAAATTCATGAGGCGCCCCGGCTCGGGGGCAAAGGAGACGATTGTCTCAGACCCGGGCATGTTGTCACGGTTGAACCTGGACTCTATTATGCGGGCACAGGTGGAGTCCGTCTAGAAGACCTCGTAGTCGTCACCCCGACAGGAATCTGGAATCTGACCCGTTTCCCCAAGTATCTGGAAATCAAGTAAACTCACCCTACCTCCAATCCCCGTCAAAAGTGCCAGGCGGCGCTTGCTGATATTGTCAAAAGGCAGAGTCTTTCGGGGTGAGCTGTAACCTGCTGGGTGCAGGGCCATCCTGAACTCTGTGGTATGATCTGTCCTCATGGAGTTCAACGGGAGGTTGGAGGGACCATCAGTGTGGAAGCAGCTACAACGCGCGTTCTCAGGATTATTCAAGACCCTTCATATTCTTTTTCTGGAGATGACTGGGTTCCTCTTCCTTGTCTTGGGCGGAATCATTCTTTTCAGTGCCTACAGACAAATCCGAAGTTACCTGGATTTGGGAGAAGTCTCTTATTACAAATTAACCTCAACAGTCGCATTCGGCGGCCTGATGCTGGGCTACGGGGTTCATTCGTTTCTTAAGGCCAAAGTCATCAATCGCCGGCAAGCACGAGGTCAGGCAGGAAGCTCGGTGGCCAACGATCATCTCGACTCCCGATCCGGAACCCGCTGACGATTTGAGGGAATTGTCACAACTCGTAATTCTCCGTTTGCCATGAATCCGATTCTGATAATCCATAATCTAGAGACACGCATAGAGACTGCTGAGGGACCCATACAGGCCGTCAACCAAGTATCTCTCACGGTTCCGAGAGGCATGACGCTCGGTCTGGTGGGCGAATCGGGTTGCGGCAAGACTATGACGGCGCTTTCAGTCCTGGGACTTATCCGTTATCCTGCCCGAATCGTTGGTGGAGAAATCTGGTTCTTTGAAAACGGGATTGGGCGACCCACCGACGGGACTGTTATACCCTCGGCTGGAATTGGGGATGTCAGCACCAACTTATCCAGGGGCGGTGGCTCGTCACCCATTGATTTGCTGAGGCTCTCCAGAACTGAGATGCGGAGGGTCCGGGGGCGGAAGATCGCCATGATTTTTCAAGAACCCATGATAGCCTTTAACCCGGTGCTCACCATCGGAAGTCAAATCATTGAGGCCATACAAACCCATGAGATCTTATCCAACAGGGAGGCAAAGGGTCTTGCGATTGAGGCCCTGCGTGCCGTCTCAGTGCCTATGCCCGAACAGCGTTTGATGGAGTATCCGCATCAACTCTCAGGAGGGTTACGGCAACGGGCGATGATTGCCATGGCCTTGGTTCTTCGCCCCAGCCTCTTAATTGCGGATGAGCCCACCACGGCACTGGACGTAACCATCCAGGCTCAAATTCTGGATTTGCTAGAGAGGCTGAAGACAGAATTTCAATTATCCCTTCTGATCATCTCGCACGATCTGGCCGTGGTTTCTAAAATTGCCGATGAAGTCTGTATTATGTACGCCGGCCGAATTGTCGAGCAGGGGCCGGCTAGGAGCGTCTTTCAAAACCCACGACATCCATATACCGAGGCCCTCATGCGTGCTTTTCCCCAACGGGTGACTCGGCGGGGAGAAGGTAATCGCCTGCAACCGATTCCCGGCTCAGTGCCCGATCTGCGGTGTGTCGTGACTGGCTGTGCTTTTCAGCCCCGTTGCCGGTACGAGATGGGACCTCGGTGCTCCCAATCTTCTATTGAGTTAACCCAGGTTAGTCCAGGTTGGCGGGTTCGCTGTGTCAAGTACGTCTAGGCCTGTTTGGCTGAAGCCACTCCCAGTAAGGATTTCATGCAATTCAGGATCTTGGATCTAGCGAAGGGCGTTGCACGGCTTTCCGAAATCTACACACGGCAGCGCCAAGATTTGTCGGCTGCATTGCTGCGAGACCCACTCCTCCGCCAAGCTTATCTCCTTTATTTTTTTCCAGCGAATCTCGCCAAAATGGAATCGATCCTTCAGGAGATTTGGGCGCATCCCGCTGCTCATGAATTCATGAGCCCAAATCCTCGAATCTTGGATCTCGGTTGTGGTCCTGGAACTCACCTCATCGGGTTCTTGGACTTTTGGGTAAACAACCCTTCAGTGTGGGAATCACTGGAGGGCGTGGCTGTAGATTCCATTGATGCCAATCTGCGCGAGAGTCGGGCCTTGTTCGCCTGGCAGGCCGAGTTCGTCAAAGCGGTGAAGCCCGCAGCGAGGAACCATCTGCAAACCGTGGTAGCTGATCTGGCGCGACTCGATTCCCTACAGCTCAAGGGAGAATTTGATTTCATTATCCTGGCGAATGTTCTGAACGAATTGTTTATTGGGGATGAATGTCTGATAAGCCGTTTCGAATTGATTTCCGCAGTGGCAGGCCGTTGGTTGGCTCGCCGCGGGTTCCTGATTCTTCTAGAACCGGCTCTTAGAGAAACCTCCAGGCAACTTCTTCAGCTGAGAGATCGTCTTCTAGTCAGTACCAACTTAAAAGTCTATGGCCCCTGTGTTCATAACCGTCCCTGTCCCGCTGTCAGTAAGGATCATCCAAAGGATTGGTGTCATGAGGACCGCGCCTGGACTCCCCCCGAGGCCGTTGGCGAAGTCAATAGCCTGCTTGGAAACCGCAAGGACTCCCTGAAATTTTCGTATGTAATCTTGAGCCGTTTGGGGATATCTGTGAAGGACGCGAGATCCAGCCAGATTCAGGAGAGGTCTACCGATGCAATACCTTACTCTGTCCAAACTGCCGTTAAGGAGTTGCAGCCTCCCGGCTTCCAAACAGAACAAAGGAACCGGCTTTGGCGTCGAGGAGATGTGACAGGTTCTGAAGTCTGGCGGGTAGTGAGCGAATTGATGGAAGAAAAAGGGAAAGCATCCATTTTTCTGTGTGGAGAAAGGGGGCGTTGCAGGGTCAACTGTCTGAACAAGCATCGGTCCCCAACCAATCAAGCTTTTCTTTGCTTGGAGCGGGGGCATGTGGTCCGCACGGATTGCCTGAAAATCCACAATGACCAGGAGGTTCGAGTGGAACCTGAGAGCCGGATCACCATTGAGTTCAGTCAGGATGAGAATATGCATTAATCCTTCTAATGCCAATGTCCTCAAATGAGAATAGCCCCTTGCTGCATGTCCGGGATTTGAAAAAGTACTACCCGGTTCGGACACGCCTGGGCAAGATGGGCAAGGAGACCGTAAAGGCACTGGATGGCGTCAGCCTGGACATCCGTCGAGGGGAGACCTTCGGGTTGGTAGGAGAATCCGGTTGCGGCAAGACCACGCTGGGATATTGTGTGCTCCGCCTCATTGAGCCAAGTTCAGGTGAGATCTGCTTCGAGGGCAGGAATGTTTTGGAGCTTGATTCCCGATCGATGAGACAGTTGCGACGACAGATTCAGATCGTTTTTCAAGATCCCTACTCCTCGCTGAACCCCAGAATGACAGTTAGTGATATCCTCGAAGAGCCCTTCATCATCCATCACAACTTTGCTTCCAACCGGCAACGGATGGAGGAGGTGACAGGATTGCTCAAGGTCGTGGGGCTGGAATTGTCTTCGCTTGACAAATATCCCCACCAATTTAGCGGTGGGCAGCGCCAGCGGATTGCGGTCGCCCGAGCACTAGCACTG
>DATKMG010000812.1:0-7830 GCA_035541995.1 Terriglobia bacterium | reverse complement strand
CCATCACTGGACAAAGCCCAGAAACGCCTGGAGCGACTCTGTAAAGACCTCTCTAAGCCTACGTACCAGTGCTCGATCGACAAAACCGAATTCTACCTACGAATTTCATTGAGTTGCGGGGTAAGTGTCTTTCGGGAGGATGACACCCCGGAAAGTCTCGTGCGACGAGCTGACCAGTCACTCTACCTGGCTAAACATGCGGGAAAGAATTGCGTCGTGTCAGAAACCGCTCTGGTTGCGAAGACCGCTTGAAGGCCATCAACCGGCAGTACCCAAGAAGTAAGGGACAGTCTGGGGCCCTTCAGGCATGACCGCGACGCGAAATTCGTCGCAGTCTCTTCTATCACGTCGCCTGCCCCATTCATCCAGGAGCTGTCGAAGCGCGATTGAAATGTCGCGAGTCGGAATCAAATGAGCGGCTCTGACTTCCTCCGCTCCCAGTGTTGAAAAAAGATAAACACGAGACTTCATCAAGATCTTAGCCAAGATTTGAACCTGCCACTGATCATGAACCGTCTCTTTAAAGCTCCGGATCATTTCCAGAAGCTCTTGTGGGCTTTTCCTGGCTCGAAGCAACTCGCGAAAGTTGCCATGCTCTGGAACACCATCAGAGCATTCCGAGGCCACAACAATGGCACCCCCTTCTTTCACAATCCTGGCAGCAGCCGATATGCCCTTTACTGTCTGGTATAGATTTAAGTCCAAAGGAAAGCCTGAATTGGTTGTGACCACCACGTCGTAAGGCTTTTCGACCGGTCTCATTACCGATTCCTTAATAAAGGCGCAGCCCGCGGCATGTGCGGCTTTCCAGTCCCCGGCGAACACTCCTGTGATAGCACGGTCCTTATTAAGGGTGACGTTTACCAAGAAGTCCGGTTTCACCAATTCCGCAACTTCTCTCATTTCCTCCTGGATTGGGTTACCTTCCAGTATTCCCCAGGTGGAGTTGGGGTTGTCGATCATTGAAGCCGAATGATTCCTCAGGATACTATCGAAGGCGGCTACACCCAATAGTACGGATTTGGGGCCACCCGAAAACCCTGCGAAGAAGTGTGGTTCGATGAAGCCCGTAAGAATTTTGACTTTTGCTTGAAAGAATTCACGATTGACCCGGACCTCGTTGCCAAAGCGGCTCTTGCCGAGGTAAATCATGCTGTTTCGATCCTGAGGGTTGTGTTGAACTACCCTGTAATTGGCAAGAATGTTGCGTCCCAACATGGCTTCCAACTCTTGGGGAGTGTTTGGGCGATGCGTCCCCAGGGCATTGATCAGCGTGATTCTTTCGCGAGGGACTTGATCGAGTTCTGAAAGGATTGCTGGGAGGACTCGATCGCTGGGCATGGGACGTGTGCGGTCCGAAAAAATGATGGCCACCGAATCAGTTCCAAGTGCGATTTCACGAAGAGGGGCACTGGCGATCGGATGAACTAGCGCATGCCGGACTGCTTCTGTCTCATCGGCTAGCCCGTCAAGAAAACAGGGCTCGATCAAATCCACTCGTTGGTCGCAAAACTCAACAGGCAGCCCGCTTTGCCCAAATGCAAGTTTGATTTTCACTATCTCTCCTTGGAAATTCGAAGCTGTTCAACTTTTGGCGGTGGCGGACTGAACTGAATACTCAGAAAGGGGACAAACTGCTTTGTGCACAATTCTACTCGCCGTCACCCGGAAAGAAGCCATCAGAAATTGACTTCCCTCGCTGGCTATTATACTTTAACGAGAAGATCTAGTAACAACTCGGAAAGGGACCGGGAATGGACGAGAGGGATTTTTTCAATGAAAAAGACGAAATCAAACCGGCATCTTTGAATTGTCCTTACTGTCGCCAGCAGGACAGTTACGAAATCCGGTGGCGAAGACGCACCAAGAAAACCTCGTTACCTTCATTTGCGACAGACGAGGATCGTTTGAGGTTCTCTAAGGCGAGGTCCTACCTGGTGAGGATAGACGACTTTGCTTCATGCAAGAATCCGCGCTGCCGAAAACGTTTTGAAATAACATCGCTTCAAACTGTCGCATTTCTTTAGCGACGAGATCTCAACTGCATCATTCAATGACAGGCCCCACGATTCAAACTCCCATCCCAGGTCCACCGGAAAAGCTCAATCGCACCGACTTCCGTCTTGTGTTCGCGTGCGTCGCGATTGCCGCAGCTTCATTGTGGGTGGCAATAGTCTTTTTCTCGCGGGTCTTCCCAGAGGCTTCGATTGAGTTCAGAGTCAACCGCGACACTTCTCAGCCAATTGCCCTGGATTTCCTCGAGAAGCTGAGACCGGACAGGAGTCCACGAATCGTCTCATCGATCCCGAACCTTCGGAATTACCGGCATGCTGCCATTTTCGATTATGACGATACTGCCAAGACTTTCCTTGAGAGAAATCTGGGCCTGGAGAAGGCCAATCAAATCATGGGCCGCCAGGTTCGTCTCTGGCATTGGAGTCATCGCTGGTTCCGGCCGCAGCAAAAGGAAGAGGTCCAAGTAGATGTGAGCCCTGGTGGTGAGATCGTCAGGTTTGCCCACCTCGTTGACGAAGCTGCCAAAGGAGCTGATTTGGGCCGCGAAGATGCCCAGGCCCTGGCAGAGGAGTTCCTTCAGAAGGTCGTGGGAAAGAACGTGTTGGAACTTGATTTCGTGGAAGTGAATTCGGAAAAGCGTGAGCATCGGACAGATCATTTGTTTCGTTGGAAGTCGCGCCAGCTCCAGTTGGGTGACGCTCAATATCGATACAGTGTCACTATCCAGGGCAGCGAGATTGGAGCCTATGATGAGGCCTTGAAGGTCCCGGAAGAATGGACTAGAGACTATCAGAAGCTAAGGTCGCTCAATGAGACGACTTCAGAAATCGCCTTCATATTCCTGGCGGCCACCGTGCTGGCCATGTTGATCGTGCTGGTCCGGAATATTCGGCACAGCGCCATTCCCTGGCGCTTCTCAGCCTTATTGGGCCTCGCCGCGTTCGTCCTGACCTTGCTCAGCCAACTCAACAACCTTCCAGTCAGTGAATTTCTATTCAACACGACCAACACATACGGCAGTTTCATTGTTCAGCGCATCCTGAGGGCTCTCATGGCTGCGGGAGGATCGGGGGCCTCGATTTTCCTAATTGCTGCTTGCGCTGAACCCCTTTACCGGCAAGATTTCCCTCAACGCATTTCTCTGCCCAACTTGTTTACCTGGCCGGGACTAAGAAGCAAGGAGTTTCTTATTGGCACGATAGTCGGGGTAACGATGACCTTCTTCTTCTTTGCCTACGATTCGATTTTCTATTTGATTGCAAATCGGTTAGGCGCATGGGCGCCCGCTGAGGTCCCGTACACTGACTTGCTGAATACCCGGATTCCGTGGGTATACGTTTTGTTTTTTGGTTTTTTCCCGGCGGTTTCTGAGGAGTTCATATCCCGCGCCTTTTCCATCCCCTTCTTTCGCCAGATTTTTCATTTCCGTTGGCTGGCAGTTTTTCTGGCTTCATTCATCTGGGGATTTGCCCACGCGAACTACCCTAACCAACCCTTCTATATTCGGGGAATTGAAGTGGGCATCGGCGGACTGATCATTAGCTGGGTTTTCCTGCGTTTTGGCATTATTGCGCCTTTAGTCTGGCATTATTCGGTAGATGCCTTATACACGGCCTTTCTACTACTAAGGTCTAAGGACGTGTACCTCGCTGTCTCTGGGGCTCTCTCGGCAGGAATCATGCTGATTCCCCTTGTGGTGGCCCTGGGTGCCTACCTGCGATGTCGAGCTTTTCAATCGGCCTCAGGCCTGCTCAACAGTCAAATTGAACCCGTTGAAGAGAAGCCTATGCCGGTTGTGGTTGTCGAGGAACGTTCAATCCCTTCGTATCTTCCATTGACCAATAATCGCCGATGGGCTCTGGTGTTCGCCTGTCTTCTGCTTCTTCCCACCACGTTCATTCCGGTTGTCCGGTTCGGATCCTTCCTGAACATAGCCGTCGACCGTACAGAAGCCAGGCGAAATGCTGAGCGCTTCCTCGAACAACAAGGCGTGAACTGGCGCTCTTTTCAGAGCGTCGTTTATTACGATCAGGACCTTGATCCTATCGCTGCCCAGTATCTTTTGAAACACTCTGGGCCGGATATGATGAACCGTATCTACTCGCAAAGCGTTAAGGCGGCATACTGGATTGCGCGCTTTTACAGGCCTTTGGAAGAAGAAGAATACCTGGTGTTCATAGATCCGCACGATGGCAGGGTTTCCACGTTTTCCCACAAAATCAGTGAGAATGCACCCGGTGCTGACCTTGGAAGAGTGGACGCGCAACAGGCGGCAGAACGTTATCTCAAATCCCGTGGAATTCCTTTGAACCAAATCGAACTGAAGGAGGCCAACTCAGAGAAACGGAAGGCGCGCCGCGATTATTCTTTTGTCTGGCAGATGAAGGAAAACCAAATTGGTGAGTCTACTATTCGACTCGATGTCCATTTATGCGGTGACCAGGTAACAAGCTTCTCCCCTTTTGTGAAAGTCCCGGAAGAGTGGCAGCGAAGTCGAGAGAAGACTACCTTCTTCCACATTGTCACTTACGGGGCCCGATTTCTGGTCATTGGTTTCCTGGGAGGCTGGGCTTTCTGGTCGTTTCTTCAGAACGTAAGGAGGGGCCAGATCCGTTGGAAACCCGTGTTAGTGGTGGCTTTCGGCCTGGTCGCTCTTCAGATTCTGACGCAGGTGAATGCCCTCCCCGTGATTTTCCGCGACTACAATACTTCAGTGACCCCAAGGATCTTTGCTTTGGATGAGTTTAGCCGGTTCTTCATAAGCTTGATCTTTCAACTTTTGTTTTCCCTTTTGGTGATTGGCCTGGTGGTTTCCCTGCACCCGAAATGTCAGGCTATCTGGCATCTCCGCGCCCGGTTCCCGTATGCGAAGGATGCCTTGTGGCTGGCAATCTCAATTGCTTGCGCCAAGTTTGGACTAAGCGCACTGGAAGGACAGCTTGTCCATCACTTTCACCAATACGCACTAATCCCTTCTCTACCCTACCTAGAGGAGGTCAATCACTGGATTCCTGCGATTTCCACTCTGGGTCGGGCTTTCCAATCCTCTATAATTTATTCTTCTATTCTCGGGGTCTATCTGTTTGTTCTGACTAAGGCTTTGGTCAGGTCGGCGTCTCGTCTGCTCTTCCTCCTGCTAACATTGTTAAGCCTTCAACCCTCGCTGGCTGTAACTCCGGGAGAATGGGTTTCTATCCTACTGATTCATGCTGTCCTGCTGCTGCTGGTCTTGTTAGGAATTCGATACTACGCTCGCGACAACGTCCTCGCTTACATCAGCATCTTCTTTGTACTGTCTCTATCGCAGAGTGCTTACGAGTTCATTCGTCAATACTCCTCGTTTCTCAAATGGAATGGGGTATTCCTGTTACTCGTTGCATGCGCATTCCTCCTGAATCTGATTCGCGAAAGCCGGAATCCCGTCCTCCATTCACCTTTGGAAAGTTCTTAACAACAAGCGAGGCCAGGTATCAAGCAGAAGAAGACCGTTCGGCTAGATGCCGTCAAGAACTTCGAGTGGCCGAGGGGAGAGGAAATTCAATCTGGATTGGAATCTATCGGAGGTGAAGACTGGAACCGGATTTGAGATTCGACCCAATCGAGTGCAGCTTGAAGGTTAGAATTGTTCTTACCGCCGCCTTGAACTAGAGTCCGTGCTCCGCCCCCTTTTCCCTCCAGGAGTTTGCAGCATTCCGCCATCAGTGGCCTCAAGTCCAGATTCAGAGATTCGCTAGCAGCAAAAACCACCTGCGCCTGCTCGTTTCTGTTCCCCAGTAGGGCAACGCATGATCCACAAGTAACCAAGGATTGCGCTAACTGCTTGACAAAATCGAACTCTTCACCTTCAAAGATCTTCTTGATGATACGGAAGCCTGACCGAGCCGGAGTATTATTGAATAGCTCATTAGACTGGAATCGAACCAACCGCTTATTCTTTTCTTGCAGCACCTTCCTTAGTTGCCTGTTTTCCGCGACCTGATTCTCAATTCGCTTTGGAACCTCGGCGATTCCAACAGAGAGCCTTCGGGCAACTGACTCCAGAAGCTCGGAGTCATTCCGAGAAGCTTGTACGGCCCGTCGGCCACTGACGAAAGTGACCCTGACTTGGCGATTAACCCGTTCCAGTTTTCGTACAAAAATGCCCCCAATTTCTCCGGTCATGCGGACGTGCGTCCCTCCACAAGCTGAGATGTCGAACTCCTGCACCTCGACAATTCTCAGCGGGCCTTCCCGTGTGGTTTCTTTACGCAGGTCAATAGAGAGAGACTCTTCCCGTGAGACTGTTCGAACCCGGATCGGACGATTTTCACAAACGATAACATTGGCCAATTCTTCGGCTTGGCGAACCTGGACTGGTGATACGTTCTCAGCGGCAAGATCAATCGTAGCGTAATCAACCCCCATATGAAAACTGAGGGTGTCCAATCTCGCGGCCCGTATGAAAGCCTGCGAGAGAACATGTTGGCCGGAGTGCTGCTGCATGTGGTCAAACCGTCTGAACCAGTCAATTGCACAATGGATTTCACCCTCTTGTCTTAGCGGCTCCCTGAGCCAGTGCAAGATGTGGTCCTGTTCATCTTCAATCACGTTCCAGACATCAACTCCTCCAATGGTGCCTAAATCGTGGAGTTGCCCTCCCGACGTCGGATAAAAGGCCGAGCGATCCAACTCTGCAATCCATCCCCCAGAAATTTCGTTCAGTCCCAAAAGCCTGGCAGAGAAATGGCATAAATAGCTATCGTGGTAATAGAGTCGCTGGGTCATAATTTATTTAGGGTATTTCATTCATCACTTGCTTTCAAGCCTGAGTTGGTTTAAAAGAATGCAGCAGATCCTGCTTGCACTCTGAAGGAAAGTGCGCTAAAAGTTGAAATTGCATGCAGGTCGTGTCGCCCTAACGATAAGTCAACTCTAATCCGTCTCAACGGCAAAATTTCATAGAACTTGGCTTGTTCTCTGATTTCCGGAAGCCTGATTATCTGAGTTTGCAGTATTAGAATCTAATTCTGAACGCAGGGGAGATCAAGGAGGCTGATCACCATGAATTTTATGAAGAAGCTGGTATTGGGGATGGCAGTGGGAGGCCTGGCCCTGACTGTTAGCATTGTGACTCTCCAAGCGCAGGCTCAGCAGCCTAAACAACCACAGGCCAAGACCAAGGCCGAGTATGACGCCTACACGGCCGTGTACAACGAGCAGGATCTGAATAAGAAGGTAGATCTTGGGGGCAAATTCCTTACTGATTTCCCGGATTCAGAATTCAAGGCCTTCGTTTACCAAATTCTGGTCAACAGCTATGCAAGCCTGAATAATGCCGCCAAGGTTGCCGAAATTGGGGAGAAGTTTATGAACGATTTTCCCCAAACGGATGCGGGGGCCAAGAAATTCGTCTTGCAGCGAATGATGCAATCTTATCAGGCTTTGAATAAGTTTGAGGAGACGGTGCAAACGGGCGAGAAATTGCTTGCCATCGATCCCAATGATCTGGCCGCCCTCCTCACTCTATCTAGCGTTCTGCCCGAGAGGGTTCCGCAAGACGAAGCGAAGAAGACCGAGCAATTGCAGAAAGCTATGGATTACGCGCAAAAGGCTGAGACAGCAGTGACGGCACTGTTCAATGGTCCTAAGCCTGCCCAGGTCACCGACCAACAGTGGTCTGATGAGAAGAACCGCTCCCTGGGCTCTGTCTACTCGTCCATGGGACTGGTCTACTTGAATAAGAAAGAGTACGACAAGGCGTCGGAGCAATACGAGAAATCAACAGCCTTGGTATGGACTAACCCCATAGATTTCTACCGGCTGGGGATTGCTTAT
>DATKMG010000811.1:0-12632 GCA_035541995.1 Terriglobia bacterium | reverse complement strand
TCCTCGACTGTGGGAGGCCAGTCAGCAACTGCCGCCCAGGAAAACAGCCGCCTCAAGCAAACCGCTTGTGGAAAAAACTGTAAAGGCATTGTGAATATATTTTGAAAAAACACTTGACAGAACACCTCAGATGTCTGGGCTCCACTATCTTGGCCTTTCAGGCCAAGGGGTTGCCAGCTCGCCAAGAAACCCTGAACCAGCATCTCCGTTGTATGTCACTTTTGATTGCACCCTCTTTCGCTTGCAACCTGCCGAGACTTGTTGCATAGTGCAGATCACCCCAACAACTCAAGGAGAGAATTATGCGCAGATCGATTCTGGTTGCAGTGTGCGCTCTCGTATTTTCCGCCGGATTGGCACTGGCTCAGCAAGGTGAGACGCAACTGCTGGACATCCTCAAGGTCAAAGTCCGCCCGGACAAAACGATGGAGTACGAAAACGTCATCAGGAAACTGGCAGATATCAATCGAAAGAAGGGAGAACACTGGATCGCGTTTAGCACGGAGTACGGTGACAGCGGGACCATCTATTTTTCGTCGTTGCGAACAGGGTATGGCGATATTGAAGCAGGATTTGCTGTGATGCAAAAAGTCATGACGGAGGCCCTGGGAACTGCAGGCATGAGCAGAATGTTCGCTGACCTCAACGCCATGTCGGTTTCTGGGACAGCCGAAATCCGCCGCCGCCGCTGGGACCTGAGCGTAAATCCGCCCTCCGGCCGCGAAGAAGCGATGAGAACTGTTGCTGCCTCCCGCTGGATCCGCAGCATCCGCATCGACGTCAAGCCGGGCCGCATGCCCGAATTCATCGAAGCCTGGAAGCTATGGCAGGCAGAGCTTTCGCGAGTGGAACCAAGGGTTTCGGTGTGGGCGTCCGTCGCCGAGACCGGCCCCCCCGCTATGGTCCTTGCCGCCTACTACAAGTCGCTGAAGGAAGTAGATGATATCTACCCTGGTGTGCAGAAGGCGGTTGCGAGTGACACCTATCGGACTTTCTCCCGCTCTGTCGCCGAACTTACCGAAAGGACCAACTGGGAAATCTACCGCCTTCGGCCGGATCTGAGTAACGTGCCGGAGGAACTGGCAGCCATGGATCCGACATTCTGGAAGCCGACACCGGCAGCCAAGGCAAAGCCAGCAGCCGAGAAGTCAGTCGAAAAGAAGTAGATCGGAGCCAGTAAAGAGTAAAGGGTGAGTTCGGCTTGAGCTGACATTCAACTCAGTTACCGCCGTTACTGCGACACAGCCACCTCATCTATGGAGCCTATTTCTCGTTCGCGGGGCTGGGCTGCTTCAGCTCTGGAATTGACGCAATCTTGTTTTCGTCAATCGCATTGAGGGCAAGCTGTTCGGTCAGAAAGCCAACCCGGTCCCGGGTGGCCCCTCGGGAACAAAGATCCTTGTCAATGGTCACATTTCATTCAGCCTCTCGGCAGCCTTGATATACTGGAAAGGATGCTTGTCGAGCCAATCGGCATAGTGCGCCAGGTTATCAAGGACCGGTAACAAGACATCGGCGCAGGCTTCCAGCATCTCCACAGCCATGTCAACATCCGAGCGGCCCTTGTAGATCAGGCCCGCCGTGCCGTGATTCCCGTGGTTTCCTTCTTCATAGTATCTAAAGCCGACGGCCCCCCATTTGCGCATGGTTTGAATGTCACCGAGAATCTCATCGGGTTGATCTCCCTTGCTGTCGCCCTTGGATTCGATTTCCTTTGCCCAGTTCGCGGCAGGAATCGGTCGCTCCCTTCCCAGGATTTTTAGCGCACCAAGGCAGAGCTGCGTTTCGTGAGAAGCGCCAGGATACCCTTCATAAATTGCTTTGACCTGGGGAGCCGAAAGCAGTTTCTCACATTCTACAAAGTAAAACGGCCTTTCGGTCTCATCAAACAATTCCCGGGCAGCCATCATGCCGCCAGTGTTTTCAGGAGTAGTTCCTCCCACCAAAACCACTCGCCGGAATCCCGCCTTATTCAAGGTTAGTGCGATTCGTTTGAGCGTACTCACCTGTTCTTCAATAGCAAACGACACGGTTCCGCGAAAGGACCTCGTGGCCCCTGCGAAACAAGTATAACTTGTCGGGAAGACGAGCCCATTGGCCTTCCGAGCCAGGATAAGGCTGAGTGCCGTTGCCCAATGGGCGTGCATGCCCAGTGGAATGAAAGAGCCATGGCCGCTTACAGGCCCAAAGGGGATAAAAACAAGATCACCTCCTTCTTTGAGATAGAATTCAACCTCGCGGCTGGTCATGTCCTCTATTCTGCGGGTGAAAAACCTGTCGGAAGCGGGCGTTGAATTGGGACGAGACCCGATTGCGGCTTCGGGTTCGACTTCGAAAGCGGGGGTTGAGACTCCGGCCAAGAGAGAGCTTCCAATTGTGCCTGTCAGAAATTCACGTCGCGCCGTCTTGTGCATGGCGATCGCTCCTTTTGCGCTGGTTTATGTATTCCGTATTCCACTGCCAATGCAATCGCACTGTTTCAATACAATTCTTGCGAATGACATCAGCAGAGAGTGAAGGAAACAGGACAGTTACTGCGCCTGCTTTTCATACACACGAACATAGTCGATTTCATACCGTGCCGGAAATTCCGTGTGTGAAGGATCGCCCCCGGATGTTCCACCAATGGCAAGATTCAAGATAATGTAGTGAGGTTGACGGAAGGGATTCTTTCCTTCTTTGTTCTTGTTGAAGGTTCTCGTGAGATCCACGCTATTCATGAGATAGTCGTCCACATAGAGCTTGATGCTCTCGGCGTCCCAATCCATTCGCCAGACATGGAACTTGTCGGACCACTGGAGATCGTTGAATTCGGTGATGGGCTTTCGGATATCGTCCCACTGGGGAGTCCAGGGCTTTTCTGAGGCCCAGGCTGCGTTGGCCAGCAGCATACCCCGATAGTACTCCATAATATCAATCTCGCCGCACCCCGGCCAGATGCCCTTGTTGCCCAGCGTCCAGAACCCCGGCCAGAGACCCGCACGCGTGTCGATTCGAGCTCGCATTTCGAAACGACCATACATCCAAGCATGCAACCCCTTGGTTGTCAAACTCGCGGATGTATAATCGCCATACTGCCTGCTCTCCTTCCAATCCTTGCTGTCAGGTTTGTAATGCGGATTAAGCTTCTGTTCGCGCTTCCCTTCTATGATCAACCGGCCGTTTTCACACCGGGCGTTCTCCGGCTGATACCACTGCAGCTCCATGTTCCGGACAAAGCCGATCTCATAATTCCAATTCAACGGATCCGGCTTCCCGTTTTTGTCAAACTCATCTGCCCAGGCCAGCTTGAACCCTGCTGGTACTTGCACCCCGGCTTTTACCTCACCCTTAGATGAGTGTTCCACTGCCATGCTAGTTGAAATTCCCGTGATAATGACGTAAACCAACCCGAAGAAACACCTAGGTTTCATGGCCCTCCTTCCTATTGCCGCAAACCGGGCACGCCCAGCCCTCGGCAAATCTTGCCTCAGAATTACAGGTACAGTAAGGGCAGGTACTCCGGGGCGTCACTGAACGGTGCTGTCTGGCCGTCGGCTACCTGGTACATGCTCTCGTGGCTTGCGATCGCCGCCTTCCCCATTTCATCGTAGGGTCGATTGCAGACATCCAGGAATCCGATGTTGTAACACTCTCCGTCGAAGCGGCCCAGTGCCGACTGGTCATAGAGCGTGAACCAGTGAACACCGACGCAATAGGAATCAGCCGCGGCATCCTCGAGGTAAATCCGGTAGGCTTTGGCCCGGTCGGTCTGGTTCTTCAGGTGGCCGATCCCCGAAGCGGGCAACCCCACGTCCAGTGCGCCAAAATGATATTCGCCGACCATGACAGGCATCTTCAGCATCTCGTGGATCTTCTCTGCCTCCGCCCGTGCCAGTTTTGGCCTGTAGTTGTTCAGGCTAAATACATCAAAGAACTTCATTCCCCGCACGGCCCAGACGGGAGGAATACCGGCCCAGCGCATGCCGAGGTTCAGATGGTTTGGATCTACCTTGCGGCAGGCAGTCGAGATAACCTTGAAGTAGCGCTCCACCATCTGAACCGTAAATTCTCGCAGATCCTCCTGGGCCTCTTGAGTGAACACACCCTGCCATTTACCGGATTCCACCTTTGCCAGAGTTGCCGCCATCTTCCAGGCGGCAGCCAGTGCGCCATCGCTAGAGTATTTCTTTCTTAGGAATCTGCTGAGTTCCGTGCGCGTGTGGCAAGAGGCCGTAACGTAAAGCATCCCCACGGCAGGCAGTTCAGACGAGAAGCCCCAGCTCGGTTCGTTCATCAGAAAGTAGCCGATGAATGCAGGGTCGTTGACTGTGCTCGAGAGTAAACTGGCAAAATCAGCCGCATCGGCCTCGAACTCGGGATGAAACACATCGGGGAAATCACGGTAGACCCACGTGCTTCGCTTCACCTTGAAATCCATGGGCCGGACGTAAGGAAAGCTGGCTTGTTTTGCATACTCCCACTCTGACCAGTTGGCGACTGTATTGAATCGCAGCCGTTTCATCTCGGCCAACGCGATTTTTGCCCATTTGTTGCGCCAGCCATCTGGCCCCAGTGCCCGGATCATATTGGCGGCGAGGTAATTGATGAATTTCCCTTCGACGCGGATCATTTTGCCCGTTCCGTACATATCGTGAAATTCTTTGTTGGGGTCGGGTGCCCACGTCAGCGCTGATTCCAGGCCGTCAAACCTCGCTTCAGTATCGACACGGACGCAATCCAGCCCGGCCGACCAGAATGCATAGCCATCCGGGTCCACCAACCACCAGCGCTTGCCGTCGTTGTGAGTACGGAAAAAACCCTGGCCTTCGGTGAGCTTCTTGGACTTCCATCCTCCCCAGCGCGTAAATTCCTGAGGCCAGGTCTGTTTTGAACCATTTTCCCACTGGGACTGAATTCGTTGCTTGAGTTCGTCAACGTTTCGGGTTTTCTCAGGCCATTGGTGGAGCGTGCTTTGCCCGAGTTCGTCGAGGAGCTTGCCCTTGGGCAGAATCGGGGCGCTGATTCTCTCCACCTCTCCCGGTGCAGCCAGGAGCGGGGTCATACACCATCGCACCGGACCCGGACGTTTGTGCAGAATTGTGAGCCGCATTCGGTCCACCAGAGCGAGGTTTACGCGGTCACCGGCACACATAGGTTTTAGAAAAGCCGCTTCTCTTTCGATTCGCCAGCGGTTCTGGTCGACGAGGGCCAAGGGCAGGCGCACTCGGAATGAGCATTGTGGGAGGCCGCCGAATACGAGGCGGAACGTCGGGCCGTTCTCCCCCTCCTGTAGGGCGATGGAGAATGCCAGCAGGTTGTTTCCGTCCAATAGCATGTCGGCCGTCAGGAATCTTGCCTTTGACAGATAGCCGGCAGGGAAACGGTAGGCGAAACCATCGCCCTCAGCTTTGGCGGTGAACCACGAGGCCCCCGCGATCGGGGCAGTGCCAGGCTCTGTGCCAAGGCCCCCAATCGTTTCGGCAACTTCCAGCTTCATCCCGTCAATAGGATTTCCATAGGCACTCGGAATCAAAATGGTGCAGCCCGCCATCGCCGTCACCTGGAGAAACTCCCTGCGCCCTAGATTAGAGTCTTGATTGGAACGATTCATGAAGAACTCCTTATAAGTCGGATAATTTCCATGCGCAGATCATATAACCCATTTCAGGCACCATTCAACTGTCCTTGTATCGAGGCAGGAAGTCATCCTGCCATATCCTCTTTCATTACTGATTCCTGCGGCTCAGTGTAACTCCATAAGAGTTTCCACGTAGAGGCTGGCGATGGTCTCAGTGCCCTTGTAGTTTGGGTGGATGTTGTCGAACCAGGCCATGTCTCCCGCATGATTGGGATCTTCTCTCGGATCGCCCTCTCCGGCACGAATCCGCATGTCCCAATTGCCCCTCTCTGTCTCCACGGCGATACGACGAAAAATATCCGCCAAACCGTACCCATGAGCCCTAGTGAATTCCCGGATTTGCTGGTTATAGGGCTCCAGGTACTCGTTCCTCAGGCTTCCCTGTTTGAAACCGGGGACTTTAAAGTGGTCAATGTGATAAGGGGCCGCGTGCTTCGGATCACAATACATGCTCGTGGAGAAAATAAAGATGGCTCCCGGGAAGTCTTTCTCCAAAAGCCTGCCCAATGCTTCGAGCCTATTTCGGAAAGTGGCGGGTGAATAGACCTTGCTGTCGTTAGCGGCATAATTGGCAAAGATGACATCCACTTTGGGATGGCGCTTCGCGATTTCGAAGTAACGGCCCGTGGTCTCTGTTGTGAAAAGAGGCTCGGAGACTCCTGTCGGCGAGCCTTCCTTGGGTCCGATATACTCTCCGCCGTGCGCCTCATTAATGATTGTCCATCGGGTGCTGGCCGTTCTCTGTACCAGCAACTGTTTCATTACTACCTCTATTCGTTTGTCGCCCTCATGGCAGTCCAGGATCGAATCACCGAACAAGAGCACGATTCCACCCCTTAAAATATCCCCGGCAGGATCGCTACTGCCAGTGCCTGGAGCCACTGACAAGATTGCAAAGATGAGCCAGGCAAATGCTTGTAACGGTCGGAAAGTCATAGCCTCCCCCTTTATTCTTTCGATTCGCGTCCTACCCGAATTGTGTTACGGTCTATTTGAGATTGAATCGCGGTTCCGTTGCTGGAGGTCGGACCATCGGCTCATTGCATCCTGGCGTTTCTTGAAAATGGATCCTGTTGTCGGGACTTTGACCTTCCAAACTCCTCCTCCAAACGTGGTCACATAAACGGTCTGCGGATCTCGGGGATCGAAGTGAACCTGTTGTGGGCCAAGGGCTGTGAAAGGGAAACCAAGCTCATGATACCAGCTCCTGCCGTTGTCCTCGCTTATCAGTAGTCCTTCGTCTTCATAATTCCCCTCTGATAATACGCAAGCCCAAAGGCGATTGACATCTTGAGGATCTGGAGTGATTTTCCAGACATTGGTTTTGTCGAGAATCCTCCCCCAAGTAACTCCGCCATCCAGGCTCCGATATCCGCCGCCTCCGCCGATCTGGGGAGCATCAAAACAACCCACGTAAAGCGCGCCATTACGCGGGTCGAAGCTGAGATCAACAATCCAATTCAAGTTGAAACTGGCATTCACTAGTGCCCAGTGGTCACCCCATCCTTTGACCGGAAAAGCCCCCACTTATGGGAGTTGAGCGACGGGTCGACAGCCAGCGTCACCGAGGCATAAAGTGTGTTGTCATCCAGTCGCAAGAGTCTCAAGGCATTCATATTGGTGGACATCCCCAAACCGTCGTTCCTGTCGAGCCAGGTGAGGCCGCCGTCCGTGGATTTGTAGATACCGGATGGAGTTGAAGCATAAACAGTCGCATGCGCTACCGTGCTTGAGGCGTCGATAAAGAGTCCGCGAATCGTAAGGCCGACAGAACGCCACCCCAGATTCTCGGCCCAAGTAACGCCGCCATCGACGCTCACATACAATCGCTGGTCATTTCCGGCAAAGAAAGCATGTGAGCCGTCCAAACCATGGAAAGCGATAGCAGTAGGCTGAGCCGAACTCACCTTTTGCCAGGTGAGGCCGCCGTCGGCGGTACGAGCCAAGCCGTAAGGCCCCGCGACCAGGGCCACGTTATCGTCCTGAGGATTGAACTCAGGCCCGCTCACTGCGTCGCCGTAAACACTGTATATCCATGGGACAAAATTCACATCCCGACCGTTAACCATGCGCCAGTGATGCCCACCGTCGGTGGAACGGTAAAAGCCCCCCATGTCACACATCCCATACATCAGGCTGGGATTGTTAGGAGCCATGGTTGGGCTGTATTGCGATCCGCCACCCCCAGGGCCAACCGGTTCCCATTGGAGCGTTGGAAGAAAAGAGGGAACTGTATTCTTGCTGTTGGGATTGGTACCTTCGTTCTTTTCCCCCAGATTCGGGTAGCCTTTGTCTTGGGAGTCATCGGGGGCGTTTTGGCTGAGAATGCGCAAGTACCGAGTCTTCCTGGTCCCAGGCCGTCCGTGCTGAACATTATCGACCTCCTGGCCGAACTGCCATGCGACAGTGCCAATCACGATGATTCCGACCACCAGCAGCATGAAACGAATTGTGCCTTTCCACATATGAATGACCTCCAGCCTCCCTCATAGAAAGGAAGGCGACGTATTCCCCCTTTGAAGGGGAAAGCTGTGAGAAAAATGAAAGATTGCTCCTCCCTGCAAAAAGCGTGCGCGGGAGCGCCCGCTCCACCCGGTTGGAACGCGCGCTCCGCGCACGTTTTCAGCCGCGGCTCAATATCCGAGCGGCGTTTGGGCTGCCCCGATTCAATTTCTTCACATTTTTCGGGTGAGGGGGTTGCCTCCGCCGGCATCTGCTCAGCTCGTTCGTGGCAGTCTGCGACCGCCTTTCCCTCTTTGACTAATGGGGAATCTCCGTTAGCTGGTGCCCTGGGAGTGCCCCACCAGAGAATGCCGATGGCGAGGCCCGTTTGTATTAGTAATCTGAGGTTTCCCTCAGGTGATGATGGTTTGGAGGCACCTTCTCTTCAGGTTGCACCCACCCGGGTTGACAGAAGGGTAAGCTTTTTCAGCAACAGAGCTTTGAACATTTCACCAGACCGCTCAAAACCCAAGATAGGTGTAGCTCATTATAATCCTAGGATTCTGGATTGGCACCTTTTTTGACTACGCGGGCGTAATTCAAAGTGCGACTGGAGACACCATGCGTCCATGGTGTGTTGCCGGAAGCGGGACGAGGGTGTCCCGCCTCCAGGGATTTGGAGACGCCGCGGCGCCGGAACCGTCAATAAATGAATTAATTGCATTTGGGTAACCCCCCCGGCTTTGCCGGAAGTTTTATGACTCTGTCGTACTTTGAATAGTCCCCGACTGCCGAAAACTGCCGGTTGCTTGTCACCCCCGGTTTTGGATGATATAGTGCGGCGCTCAGGCACTCGAAGAGTTCTACCCAGTTCCAGCCCCGCTATGAATCTAGATCCTGTCTTGTCCAACAAATACGACCAAACCATGCACCGCGCTTTAAGCTGGCTCCGCAAGAACGAGGAGCGCATCGAAGGGGTGGCCGACCTGGCTTCACATTACAAAGCTCCCTACCTGTATGCTGTCCTAGGGGATACCATCCGTGCCCGCAAGTACGCGGACCTTATTCGATTGCGCTATCTCCAACCTGACGGCGACTTTCGGACGAGTCCGGACGCTAAAGGCTGGGAGCACCTGCCGTGCAGTCCGGCCAACCGTTACATTTACTCGAACGGTTGGCTCGTTGCTGGTTTCCAGAAAATGGGTGCTTACGGACTGGCCCAACGGGGTCTTTCGTTCATCCGGCGTTTCCAGTCTCCGCAACTTGGTGGCTTTTGCTCCCGGTTTCACATCGCATCCGGAACTGTCGAGCCCCGGTACCTGGATAGCTCCAGCACCTCTTCCGGGGGACTCGGCTACCTTGCCTGTGGCCAGGTTGAAGCAGCCGTCCATGCGGGAGATTTTCTCCTGCGCCTCCTCGACGCCCAACCGCAGCCTCAGCGTTTCTACTTCGCCAGTTGGGATGCAGAAAAAGGCCTCATGACTGACGTCTTCGGCGACGAGGACCAGAACTCGCTTCGTGGCCGCAAGCAGTTCTGCCTCAGCGCGGAAGCCGATCCGATGTACGAGCTTGTCTGGCTGATAGGCAAACCGATGAAGTTTCTTGCGCGGCTTTACGACGCGACGTCCGACCGTCGCTACCTCGCAGGGGCCGCGGCTCTCTTCGATTTTTTCCATCATCTGGGTGAAGGGCGATGGACCAATTACGCCAGCTGCAAAATTATGTGGGGTGGCTCCGAACTTCACCGCCATACCGGCGAGTGGCGCTATTACGAGACAGCCCTCCGGATTTTCGAATGGATTTGCGACAGTCAACGCCAATGGGGCGGCTGGGTGCATTGGCTCTGGTACAAAACCGACGAGGAGCAACCCCTTGCGGCGAGCCTCGACTTGGTGCAGGAACTCTGCGGCGAATTGAGTGATGCGCTGTTTGATCTCTCTCCCTGGAATTCATCTCATGCCTGACATCCGGATTGCTGTCATCGACTGGATCGTTCTCATTGGTTATCTGGCTGGCATCGCCGCGGTCGGCATTATCGTCAGCCGGCGGGTTCGTGACACTTCGCATTATTTTCTCGGAGCACGTGGCTTCAACAAATGGTTGATGATTGGCCAGAGTTTTGGCACCGGGACCCATGCTGAGATGCCTGTATCGCTGGCGGGGGCCGTCTATGCCACGGGAGCCTCAGCCATCTGGTATCAGTGGAAGAACCTGTTCGCCACACCCTTCTATTGGATCATGGCGCCGCTTTTCCGCCGGTATCGCCGAACCACTATGGCCGAGGCCGTCGAGGACCGCTACGGCCCCTGGATGGGTGCCATCTACACGGTGTTTGCGCTGGGTTTCCTCTGCATCAACATGGCGAGCATGTTGAAGGGCGCGGCCAAAGTGATCAGCCAGGCCGTTGGAGGAAACATTCCCGTGAACGGCATCGTGATCGCCATGACGTTGATATTCATGCTCTACAGCTTCGTAGGTGGCCTCGTGGCCGCAGCCTGGACCGACTTCCTGCAAGGGTTCCTCATCATCGCCCTCTCCTTCATGCTCATCCCTCTTGGTTGGGGCGACGTTGGGGGCATCAGGGGGATGCGGCAGGTACTCGAGTCCTACCGGTTTTCGCTAGCTGCACCCGAGGGCATAGGCCTATGGTTCATCCTCATGCTGACGGTCAATGGTCTAGTCGGAATGTTTGCCATGCCCCATTTACTCGCTGCCGTCGGCACGGGGAAAGATGAGCAGGCTTGCCGTACCGGTTTCATGTATGGGAATTTTGTCAAGCGATTTTGCACGGTAGGCTGGGCGTTGGTCGGGCTCATGGTCGCCGTGCTGGTGGTGAAGGGGACCTTGGGGGTGCATGCCCTGGGCGAACCGGAAGAAGCATTCGGTTTCGCCTGCCGCCATTTACTTTTTCCTGGCGGTGTCGGGCTTATGGTGGCGAGCGTTCTGGCTGCCAACATGGCTGCATGTTCCGCATTCATGGTGGACTGTGGGGCCTTATTCACCCGTAGTTTCTACCGGAAGTATCTTGTTCCGGGGGAGCGCGACGCACATTACCTGTGGGTCGGCCGTGTGAGCGGGGTCCTGATCACGCTGGCAGCTGTCCTTTATGCGCTGTTCTTGATCCGGCGGGTCCTTTATTCATTCCTGCTCACGGAGACGATGGCCACATTTGTCGGGGTCAGCGTTTTCGGTGGCGTGCTCTGGCGGCGGGCTACCCGCTGGGGGGCACTTGCCAGCTTGATTGCTGCCTTGTCCGCGAATTTCGGGCTGTATGCTCTGAAGGGGCAGCGCCTGGACCACTGGGACCCCAATGTATTTCTCGGCGCCCTGTCCTCCGGACTTGTTGTATTCATCGTGGCAAGCTTGTTGACGTCTCGCGAGTCCACAGCTCGGCTTGATTCATTCTATGCGCGCCTTGAGACCCCCAGCGAGGAATCGGCAGCCGACTCAACTGTCCTGCCTCCAACGCCAGAAGAAGTGAGAAATTGGGCCGAGGCAGGACGGCAACTCATTCTTGTACACCTCTTCCACCCAATCCGCGGAGCCAGCGGCGTTGGGTTCCTCAGGGCCTATCGCCACGACCTGACGGGCTTTGCCAAGGGTTGGCTCGTCGTTATCGCCCTTATCAGCCTGATGTGGATGATCCTGCACGTTGGATAGGTCATTCTGAGCTGTCCCGGAAACAGGAGACACCCGCCACTGACACAACGGTGGCGCGAACGGAGTGCTGGTTGCCACATGTGAGGTAATGCATCGCAGACATCGCGGCGAGCGCAATGTCTGCGCCACCCAAGTTGTGCGAGAACAAGATTTGGCATTGCTTGACTGGTTCTAAGGTTGGAGGCTCTGAATAATGCGAATGGGTCATCCATATTACAAATGCTATAGGCTCAGTTCCATTGCCGTGATCCTGATGTTGCTTTCCCCTTCCATGCTGCGGGCACAGATCTATTCTCCCAAAGTCCTTTTGAAGGATCAGTTGGATGATACAGATCTAAAGACTCTTGCGAAAGGCATCTGTGAGCACGCCGGAGCCTTGACTCCAAGACAGAAGGCGGAGGCCATCTGGCGTTTCTTCCTGACGGACGGGCGCTACGTGGCGCCCGGCTTCTGGTATCACATCGCCGGCTGGGCCTATGAAGAACCGGGGGGAGAAGTTCTTGACGCGGTCAAGCTCCTGAACAGCTATGGTTTTGGGCTGTGTTATCAGATTGCCCCTTTGCTGGAAGCCGTCTACGAAGCGGCCGGCTTCGAAAGTGCACGGGTGTGGTTCCTGACCGGGCACACGGTCACTGAGGTCTTCTACGATGGGGGTTACCATTACTTCGATTCCGACATGATGGGATACAACCCCGTAGGGAAAGGGAACCCAAAGCAACTGCCGGTTGCATCCGTAACACAAATCGCCGAGGACGGGTCGATTATGCTTGGCAAGTTACTATCACCGAACCGCGTGGATACCACCAGAGTCGACTTCCCATGGTATCCGGCAGATGTAAAGGAGTCCGCCATCGACGGGCTCGCCGAGCTGTTCACCTCACGGAAAGACAATTGGCTCTTTCCTGATTCG
>DATKMG010000810.1:0-3459 GCA_035541995.1 Terriglobia bacterium | reverse complement strand
TGGGGGGAACTTTTTGCAAAAAGTTCCCCCCAGCGTGCATTTAAATGCTTCTCAGGCTTTGCAACCACTGCTAATCCTCGGCCGCGAAGGGGTTTCTGGCCATACGGCAGGTGCAGTTGCCTTCGTCGCCGCTATTCCATTCATTGATGGTTCTTCTGAGTCCTTCGCGATCCAATCCCAAATACTTTTTCACCCGTCCCTGCGTGATCAGCCTCATCTTGTAGGCCAAAAAGACAGCCTCTTCGAGCAGTCCCGGTGTAAAAGGAAAGCGCTCTTTCAGGAGCCCGTGGCGATCCAACAGGTCCAGGATTTCGTCATAAGACTCTTTGGGGTTTTCGCGCGTATTTATACCGGTTGCCACGGTCCTTGTCCTTTTGTACACTCACGTTTCCCAAAATCGGTAGGGACCGGCGCCTACCAATTTTCGTCTTCTTTTGGCCGATTTCGTTTCCTTCAGAGATGGATCTAGACTTATGCCTCCGCGTTCTTCTCCAGGGTCTCGCTTCGCACAGGCAGCGTCAGACGTGCTGTTGTTCCCCGACCCTCCTCAGATTTCAGGTTCATGGCGCCACCCAGGGATTCGACCAGGCCCAGGCAAACGGCCAGTCCCAAGCCGGTCCCCCTTCCCGGCGCCTTGGTGGTGAAAAAAGGATCAAAGACCTTTTCCAGATGTTCGGCCGAGATTCCACACCCGTTATCCTCCACCTCAATTTCGATATTCTCATCAAGCACACGAGTACGAAGCACCACCTTTCCCCCAGGGCCGGATATGGCGTCAGCCGCGTTGAACACAAGGTTCACTATAGCCTGGCGTATTTTTTCAGGCTCGGTAATTATCCGGGGGACCGCCGGGTCGAAATCATATCCAAAGTCCACGTGATGAAAATCCTTCCGGCCTTTAACCAATGCTGCGCAATCCGCGAGCAGCGCGGCGACATCGCATTCGACCGGATTACTCTGAATAGGACGAGCGAAATCCATGAGGCGCCGAAGGATATCGGCAATGCGCCTGAGTTCCTGATCCATCCTGGGCAGGATCTCGCGGCGCTGTTCGGGATCTGCCCCGCGCTCCAAAATCTCTATGTAACCTGAAATTATTTGCAGAGGGTTCCCGATCTCGTGTGCAACCCCGGCTGCCAGCCTACCGACACTGGCAAGTTTTTCCGACCTGATCAGCCCCTCCTGTGCGGCCTGCAAATCGCGGTTCATCGCACTCAACTTTTCGATGAGCGCTTCCATCTGTTCCCGATCATCGACGATCTTGACGATCATACTCTTGAGGCTGGAAGAGATCTTTTGGATATCCCCTTGCAGGTTCAGAGAATTCGGAAACGCAGCAGTATCGGCCAACCCCGAAGCCTTGCCGGCCAGCCGAGCAATGTCTCGCACAGGACCGATCACAGTCCTGTGAAACAATATGTATCCGAGCAGGAAAAGGGCCGCCTGGGTCAGCGCAAGATATACGGCAAAGAATTTCCATGCAGGCGCAAAAACGGATGAAGGGATATCCAGGAACACTCGTATCGTTTGGACCCCGTGTGGAAAGGGCCTTGTCAGGTCCACAGCAACGCTCATCCCTTGAAACAGGATGTATGGCCAGCCCCCTGCGAGCACTCGTGTCCTGCGACCGGGTTCGGACTCTGACGGCGGCTCCAGTTCGGGGTTATTTCCGCACCCTCCCAGGACTGTTCCACCAGGGCCGAACAGAACCAGCCTCAGCCCGGTTCGACCGCCGCAGACGGACCGAACGGTCTGCCACAGTTTTTCAGCGGAATCGGTTCTTAAGATCTGACTCTCGATAAGATCGGCAATAGCGGTAGAGTCCTGCATTTTGGCATCAATTGCGGCACGTTTCAGAGAAACGCTGAAGACCAGAAAAAGCACGAGCCCGCTTACGGCCAAAATCAATGCCAGGTTTGCGAGAATTCCCCACCGCAATGGAGGGCCTCCTATCTTCTGCCATGTCCGAAGATATGTTACCGCATCAGCGTCTGAAAGCCCGCGTGTTGAAAGTGCTCATCGGTGGTCAACGCATCAACTAGCCCGCGCTCTTCCATAACGACGAAGGAGACACAATCGGTCAGGCTCCACTCTTTGTCCGGTCGTTCAATATACAACTGCCTGGCGCGTTCGTAGAGTAGTTCGGATAGAGGGATAACCTCGACTCCCGGGTCCGCTTCCAATGCATCCAATGGTTTTACAGCAGCCTGCCGATATCGTTGTTTGGATAGGGCGTTGCCAATTTCCAACACAATGGCCCGAGTGGTCACCAGCCGAATACCTGCTCCTCTTATCTGATTGGCTAATTGGAGGGCTCGCTTGTGGAAAAAATCGTGCGCTGAAGAGAGCGCTATGGCATAGGCGGTGTCGAGGAATACCTCAGCGTTCATACTGGTGCTCTCCACCGTAAAGATAGGAATCAACGTTCTCGGCCCAATCCGGTGGGCCTGCTAAGTTGAGGGACTCGGCGGTCTCCAAGAAGGATTTTGATTCACGTGCAGCGGGTTCCATTGTTTCGATGGTGACCCGCACACGCGTATTGGTTTCCAGGGTTAGTGGGGCTTTGGGGCGCAGCACCTTGCCGTCAAAAATCGCTTCGATTGTTTCAACCATCGTCCTCTCCAACCTTTTCTACTGCAGCGTGCCACAAACCAGGTCCGTGATTCCTCATCATCTTCTAGACGTCTGATAGCTGATTGGTACCAAAACTATTTTGCCATAAAACGGAGAAAATTCACAGGAAAGCTGGTCGGCTGGTAGGCTTGGCATTTCGGTTTCGGTGGATTCGGTCACGCCTGTCCGGGGAACGTACTGGTCGACAAATCATTCATGCCCCGCACGCGGCATTGGTTGCTCCCCTTTCGGACAAACAGTCACACACCGCTTGCAGTATGGCAGGAGGCCTCGTGGGCCTTGAGGCTCATATTCTCCCCTGGCCTTTCGGTAAGATCGGCATTGGAGCCCTTGAAAAGTGTCTTCCGAGATCGCGCTAGCGGGACACTCGGAAATGCAGAGGCCACACCCATCACAGAATTGATCGCCTGACAACTCCGGCCGCAGATCCAATTCCGCGGTTGTTCCCATGACCCTGAGATGGGCCCAAGGTCCCCACGCGGGATGAAACAAGAAAGCATTTGTGCCGATTCTGCCAAGCCCGGCAACTTCAGCCACAAAGCGAAACTGCAAGCCGCTCTGAGCGGGATACTTCACCAACTCGGTGTGGTGACCCTGTTTCAGCAATTGGTCTCTGATCGATTCGCACAAACCCCTGAGATGATCGTCCGCATCGCACCGTTCTCCGCTGCTGACAGTTGAGTACCAGGTCCACTCCTCCTCCGTCACAACATGATGCGTCATCACAATGGCACTAGCGGCATCGGGCATGAAAGAGGCGAAGAAGTTTCTTTCTCGTTCAGACAATGCTTGAACCGGCACAGCCGCCACGTTGCAGCATGGCGG
>DATKMG010000809.1:0-4800 GCA_035541995.1 Terriglobia bacterium | reverse complement strand
CGGTTATTGACCTGAGGACCGTTTGCACTGAGCCGGGCGACTACGCAAATTCCATCGAGCCCTCCGGACAAGGCGGAGAGAAGATCGCTCAGGCTATCGTGGCCTCACTCGGCGTTGGCCACGCGGCTCCGTCCCCAAGTTGCGTGTTCGCCGGTTGACACACGACAGTCTGCGGCGGCCGGGGTGCGTCTTCTGTTTGTTCCTGAGCTAGTGGCCCGGCGCGGCTGAACCAGAGCGTTCGACGACCCAGGTATGCTGAGCCTTGTCGGATGGTGAGATTCAACCGTTCAACATACGAGGTGTTCAGTGACGCGGAGTCTTCCGAGTCGCGCAGAGGTTGCTCCAAACTGCCCGCTCCGATCGCGGGTCTTCGCTTTACTCTGACCACTCGATCGTTCCGGCACATCTTGATCACCTGACCGTAGACACAAGCCGGCCCAAACACCCGCTCGAACGGTTTCGAATGAGAGTCTTCATTCTGCGCCGCTCGGAGGAAAAATTCTTGCAGGGCCCCTTCATTCAATAAACATCGGACCCATGATACAAACTGAGGCTATCAGAGGCATTCTCTAATAGCTGGATGAGTCGACGACTGGCCCCAAACCAGTTGCTGGACGCGCCATTCGGGGGGGACCTCTTATCGCTTTCTCCGGGAGGCGAACATGTTACGTTCTCACTAAATCAAAAAGGTTACGCCCACATCACACGCACTGCGGGAAAGAATCCCTTCATCGCCTATGCGGTGGTCAATGATGGCGCCCAACCCGGCAAGCGCAGCGGTGATGGAGCCTTCATCTCGAGTGTTCCTTAAAGGGTGTCTGAGGTCCGTACCTGCGAACTCCCGCGACGCCTTTTCTGTTTGAGGGGACATAGTTGTCTGAACACAAACCCTCTCGGCAGTGGGTCCTGATTAGCGCCAGGATTGGCATCGGGAAAGAAAGGAGGTCGAGGCGATGGAAAAGCCGACGGAGGAAATAGAAGACTCATGTATGTTGAAACTTGTAGTGGCATTTTTGCTTGGCCTGGCATCTTTTCCTCTGATGTTCCTGTTCGGGCTGGGAGTGCAGATTCCTGAATCGGTTCCAGGAGCAGTGGCTATCAATGTTGGCATTTTTGCCGGCAGCATGGCTGGCTATTTCCTGTTGGTGCAGTTTCTCCTTTCCCTTGGCAATCCCCGGGCAGTTCACGAAGCCTGGCCAACAGTCCTTGCAATTAGCTTGACGCCTTTGCTGACGACCCTCCTGACTCTGGTGGCCGAACGCAGAAAAGGGCCTGTGCTGCTCATGGCAGGGGTAGCATCCCTTGCCGTGACGTGTTCTTATGCCGGGGCCTGGCTGGCAGGGGAACTCACCAGCGAGAATTTCACGAAAGCGGCGCATGGCAAATGAAAGGCGGTGCTGCAATTCGGTGGACTCAAATCAACCTGATTCTAGTCCGGTACGGAGGATGTGCAGGCATATAACGAGAGAATCCTGACGGTAAACCGCTCGGCAGAACAGATGAAATTGGGGGACAAGTGCTGGACTCACGCTTAGTCTTTTGATTCATTGCGGAGAGTGCGGATGAGGTCTTGAAAAAATGCGAGTTATCCAACAAAGAACCTGCAGATATGATTTCTGGGGTGTCCCTAGTTGGACTTTTTCCAGTAGCATAGTCGGCCGCCTTCTCTCCCTGGAACCCTCGGCAGCCGTTATAAAGAAAATACCCTTCCAGGCAAAGACGGTATCAAGAAACTCAAGGCTACTACCAGACGGCGGACGAATAGTGAGTGAAAACCAAGGATTAGTTGCTCGTGACATGTTTGGACGATTGAGACGGGAGGAAACATACTGGACTCCCTTCTCGACGAATCCGACCACTACGGTTTTCATGTCTGATCCAGTGTCGGGGTTTTGCTACCGATTGGACACGAGGTATTGCATTGCTTTCAAATTCATACCCTTTTCTTCCTATTACGCATATTTGCCGCTCGAAAAGCCTCCAGCTATTACTAGTGCCATCAATTTGGGAACATGCAACATCCATGGGCTCAGTGCTGAAGGCAAGCGTGCCGTCGCTGTTTTCCACGGATCTGGAAAATCCGCAACCCTCAGGGCTTCAATTGAAGAATGGTACAGTCTCCAATTAGCTACAGTCGTCGTGTTCAAGCGGGACGATCCTCTTACAGGCACGACGGTTCTAGAATTGGGAGAGGTCTCCGAGACTGAGCCTGTACCCTCCTTGTTTGAAGTGCCACGCGCTTATAGAAGAGTTGATTAAAAATAGATCGCGGGTCGACAGGAAGATACCCATCTCCCCCCCAATGAAAGCTGGAGAGAGATGGTGGTAGGGGGACGGAAGAGGGACGCGATACTACTCATGGCATGTTGTTGCAGTTCCTTTTCGTTCGGCCGAGTGGGCGTCTAATGGCTTCGAACAAAAACAGGCGCGATAGACTCCCTGATTTCACAGATGTCATGGTTCTGTGGAGCTTTGCAACCGCTCAACCGCGCTACTCACTGCCTTCTGGAAACCCGGGGATCGGGGTGGATGTAAGAGAACTCTGGTTTGGCTTTTCTGGATCAATTTGACTCCACAGAACGGAAGTGAGCGGTTCCTCAGCGAAGGGCGCGTCAGCTCAGGCTAAGCCTACTTCCGCAGATATAATCTACATCGCCGAGATCATATGGACAACATTTTGAGGATGCTTTCGCCCGTGCAATTGGTGGTCGACCTAGGTTCTGGCGGGGGGAGTTTCAATTACAGAAATTATCGCTGCAGAATAGTCGGGATCGATATCAACCTCGACCGGGGTCACTTGTATCGAGATGGCAATCGGGTTTGTTATGTTCAGTCGGAAGCCACCGAATTGCCATTGGCAACGAACTCAGTAGACGCCTTTATTTGCAATCACATCTTTGAGCATCTGCCAAAATATAGGCGTGCTTTGGCCGAGGTTGACAGGGTCCTAAAGCCAACCGGCATGTTGTGGATTGCTATTCCGGATGGGCGAAGCCTGAATGATGCAATCTACCGCTACATCTTTGAGGGTGGTGGGCATGTCAACCGTTTCTCACGTCAGCAGGTGGTGGACGAGGTTGAGAGGAATACAGGTCTCAAGGTCATCCAGACTAATATGCTGATGACCAGCTTTGTCTACCTTAAAAAACCTACGGCGGGACAGCTAGTTCATTTCCCCGAGCGAGCTAAAAAACTAAGATATGTGCCCCTGTGGTTAAATAAGGTGACTCTCATTCTACTTAATACCATGCTCCGCATCGTAGACAAACTTTTCGATTCCCGTATAGGTCAATATGGATGGGGATTCATTTTTGCCCGCCAACCCACGGAATTGGACAGTCTGCCTTCCTATTTCAACGTCTGCTGGAACTGCGGTTCCGGTCAAGACGCCCAATATCTCAGAACTTTGGGAAGAATAAGAACTGTACTCGGTGTCAAGATATTTTCCTGTCCTTGTTGTCATGTGCAAAGTTTCTTCTTCAAACCTCCTCCCGGATTCAGCTAAGACCATGATTGCATGTTCTTGGTCAGGTGCGATAGATATCTCGAGTTAGGTGACACAGAAACTCTGTCTCAGCTGCATTCTTTAGTGAATTTGGTCCGAGTTGCACAAATGGATAGGTTTTCGATGCCGCGCATCGAAACCACTTCCAAGGGGTCATCGTTTTTCACTTCTCGGGACATAGATCAACCTGAGCCAAACTTAGAGATGTGAGAATGTGCTCGAGCATCCTGCGCTAGAACAAGAACTACTCCCCAAAGTCTCGCCTGGACATGTGACCAGGCCTGAGTATGGCTTGATTGTGGCCGGCCTGTTGATAGCCCTGGCTGCTGTCTTCTATATCCCGTCTATCGGCCACACGACCTACCACAAAGACGCAATTCGCTACTTCCTCGCGTTCCTTCTCCCAACGGCTCTAGTTCACATGCTCCTTCTGATTTTCATCGTAAAGGCTTTCAGGTTGAAAGCCACAGCCTGTTCCATCTACTGGGCACTTTCGATTCTGGCTTTCCTTGTTAAAGGAGGCTGGGGACGGATGGCGGCCTTCATCATGGTAGTGGCATTCGCCGTTGTCCTTTGGGCCTGGGGCAAGGCATTGGGGAAGCGGATCCTACCGGTAGAGGAATCAAGGTTCGGGATATCTCTCACGTTGGGAATACTCGCCTGTTCCTACCTGGGCGCTCTTCTTTGCTGGGTGCACCTCTATACCTGGTGGATGCTGGCGATCGTGGCTGCTGTCGGACTTTGGCTGACTGCAAGCGAATTCAGGATGGCCTGGGCTAGATTGCCAGTGAAATGGCATGCTCTGAATTCGCAGTGGAGCCTGGCAACGACGGTGACCCTGGAAGGGTTATTTCTGGTCGGCTTGTTCCTTTTTGTGGCGGCAACCGCGCCGGAAATGAAATCCGATGCACTGCGTTTCTACTGGCCCTATTTGAAAATGCTGAAGGCGAATTCCGGCTTTTTCAGCATTCCCTACCAATGGAGCTACGTTATCCCGCAGTCTGGATTGGGCTATGCAGGTGTGCTCTATCTACTGCTTGGCGGTGTCTCGGTACGGTGGTCCATGATGCTGGCCTGGGTAGCTCTGATTGCGATGGTCGCTTCCCACAAGGGCGACCGACTTCATCCTGCGGCCCTGGCACTCGCTCTGGTGATCGCAGCCTGCCCCATGATACTTCTAGTGACCGGATCGCTCATGCAGGACACCTTTGTCTGCCTTGCCGTTGTGGCTCTGGCGACTGTGTGTCTCCAGGGAGACACATCCCAGCCAGGTACTTTCTGGGTCGCAGTGGGAG
>DATKMG010000808.1:0-13954 GCA_035541995.1 Terriglobia bacterium | reverse complement strand
TAAAATGATCAATCACGGAAGCGGACGAGTGAGACTGGAATTCCGCATCCCCGCTCGAGGATTGATCGGGTTTCGGTCCGAGTTTCTTACTGACACCAGGGGCACCGGCATCATGAACCATCTCTTTGATAATTTTGACGTGTGGCAAGGAGATATCCCATCAAGACCCACTGGAGCGTTAGTTGCCGATCGTCCGGGGAGAGCGACAGCCTATGCCTTGAACAACCTTCAAGAAAGAGGAGAGCTGTTCATCCGGCCCGGAGAACCCGTTTACGAAGGCCAAGTCTGCGGGGAAAATTCCCGTTCCGCCGATTTGCTTGTCAATGTCACCAAAGAGAAGAAGCTGACCAATATGCGAGCCTCCGTGGCCGATGAAGCCGTGCGCCTCATCCCTTATCGCGAAATGGGGTTGGAAAAGGCCCTGGAATTCATCAAGGGAGATGAACTGGTGGAGATCACCCCACTCTCTATCCGGCTAAGGAAGAAACCGGCTGGTAAAGGTCAAAAGTAAGGATTACATCCTCTCGAAGGTGATATCCTATCGCTTGTCTTCAGGTCTCTGGCCACTGCCTACGTGTCATTTGTTGTTTTCCAGTACCACTCGGGCCCGCTGAGGAGCTTCGGGCAAAGGCATGGATTATTGAAAAAGGAAATGGAGGTTGCCGGAATGCTTCATTCATTGAGGGACTCATGGAAATCAAATATGGAGAAATTCAGCCGTCGAGAGTTGTTGCGCAGAGGGTCATTGCTGGGTCTGCCTGCCGTATTCCCAACCGGGGCCGGGGACGTTGCTCACGGCACTGTGAAGCTAGATGTCGGTCAGAATATCTACCAGTCGATCGGAGTACGGCCGCTAATTAATGCCAGGGGCACGTACACAATCATCAGCGGATCACTGATGCTGCCGGATGTACGGGCGGCCATGGATGCCGCGGCTCAGCATTATGTCCACCTGGATGAGTTGATGGAAACGATTGGAGCGCGCCTCGCCGAATTGACAAAAGCGGAATGGGGGATCGTGACGTCAGGTTGCTCGGCAGCGTTGACGCATGCGACGGCAGCCTGCGTGGCGGGCGGGAACCCGGACCTGCACGTCCGAATCCCGAACTTGGACGGTTTCCTTAAGGACGAGGTGATCATACCGAAGCACTCACGCAACGTTTATGATGCGGCAGTCAGGGCTGTCGGGGTTCGTGTCATCGAGGTGAACACAGTAGCAGAGTTGGAAGCGGCCCTTGGTCCCCGGAGTGCCATGGTTTACATACTGGCGGGGCCTCAGGCGGACGAAAGTCCCCTCAACACGCGAACCATTGGGCAGATCTGCAGGCAAAGCGGAGTACCCGTGCTCGTTGATGCCGCAGCTGAAATTCTGACCGTTCCCAATGTGCACCTCGAAAACGGAGCTGCCCTGGTTGGTTATAGTGGTGGAAAGTGCCTGCGCGGCCCGCAAAGCGCCGGCCTGCTGTTAGGGCGCAAAGACCTGGTACAGGCCGCTTGGATCCATAGTGCACCCCATCATGGGTTCGCCCGCTCCATGAAGGTCGGGAAAGAAGAAGCAATCGGTATGCTGATGGCCGTAGAGATGTGGCTAAAGAGAGATCATCAGGCCGAATGGAACCGGTGGCGAGCCTGGCTCGATCACATCGCGAAGCGGGTTTCAGCGATCGATGGAGTCGCGACCTCCATCGTGGAACCCAAGGGCCTTTCCAACCGAACTCCATCACTTTCGATACAATGGGATCGCACTCGATTCGGGATGAGCGGAAAGGTCGCAGCCAGACACCTCCTGGAAACAGAACCTCGGATCGCTACGTCTGGCCGAACAAATGGGGGAGAAGCTCAGATGACGGGGATATCGATCACACCCTACATGATGTCACCCGGCGAAGAGACGATTGTGGCGGATCGTCTTTATGCGCTGCTTTCCAACCCTCTCAGGCAGGAGACAACAGATCAGACGGAATCAACCTCAGTGGACTTGAGCGGACAATGGGATGTTCATATCGAGTTTGCGGCAGGCAGTTCCAATCACACGCTGCATTTGAGACAACAGGGTAATCGGATTGAGGGAACGCACCAGGGCGACTTCGTCTCCCGAGACCTTTCAGGCAACATCGAGGGTGGAAGGATCCAGATGTCTAGCACCTATACAGAACGGCACGGGGATTCTTTAATGTTCGACTTTGCGGGCAGAGTCTCCGGTGAGGAAATCTCTGGCACCCTCGATATGGGAGAATACCTGATGGCGAAGTGGACCGCCAGGAGACACGTTTATCGAAAGGACTAAACCCATGGCAATGAACCCGGAAGTCACAGCCGCCTTGTTTCTTGCTCTTTTCGTGCTCGGCAATGCATCGGCCCAGCCTAAGTACGACCTGCTTTTGCGAGGCGGACATGTCATCGATCCCAAAAATAAGATCAGTTCAACTCGCGATGTCGCCATCGCAGAAGGAAAGATTGCGGCTGTAGCCGAAAGAATCAATCCGGCTGAGGCATTAAAGGTGGTGGACGTCTCTGGATTGTATGTGACACCCGGTCTCATCGACATTCATACCCATGTCTTTGCCGGTACGGGAGAACCTGGTTCTTATGCGGGTGATAATAGCGTCTATCCGGACGGTTTCACGTTTAGAGTAGGGGTTACCACAGTGGCCGATGCCGGCTGCGCCGGCTGGCGTAATTTCGAGGATTTCAAACAGCATGTCATCGAGCGATCCAAGACCCGGGTGCTGGTATTTCTCAACATTGTCGGTCATGGAATGCGCGGGGAGAAATTCGAACAGAACCTGGAAGACATGGAGGCCAAACCCACTGCGGAAATGGCACTTCGTTACAAGGGCCTGATCGTGGGGATTAAGACGGCTCACTATGCCGGGCCGGAATGGACGCCCGTCGAACGGTCTGTTGAGGCAGGGACGCTGGCCAATATACCAGTGATGGTAGACTTTGGGAGCAATCGTTCGGAACGACCTATGGCTGAGCTTGTAACAAAGAAACTCCGTCCGGGCGACATTTACACCCACGTGTACTCAGGCCTTCGCAATGAACAAACCGAGTCAGGCCGCGTGAATCCGGCTCTTTGGGAGGCCAGAAAACGGGGAGTGATTTTTGACGTGGGGCATGGTGGTGGCAGTTTTGTCTGGCGGATTGCTGCCCCTGCGGTGAAGGAAGGATTCCTTCCAGATTCCATCTCAACCGATTTGCACATCGGCAGCATGAATGCCGGCATGAAAGACATGCTCAACGTCATGGATAAGTTCCTGGCCCTGGGTTTGTCTCTGGACGATGTCATTTTGCGTTCCACATGGAACCCGGCCCGCGAGATCCAGCAAGAGCAACTGGGCCATCTTTCCGTGGGGGCAGTGGCGGACGTCGCTGTGCTACGGTTGGAGAAAGGCAATTTTGGCTTTGTGGACGTGTACGGCGCTCGCTTGCGCGGAAGCCGGAAGCTTACCTGTGAGCTGACACTCCGCGATGGGAAAGTAGTTTATGATCTCAATGGAATCACACGCCCGGAGTGGGACCAACTGCCTCGGGACTACAAGCAGACCGGAGACGCACGTTGGGACGCAATCTCGCCCCGTCCGCCGGACCGGGAAAAACGCTAGGAAATGGCTCTTTCAGGAAAATGCGAGATTGGGCAGCCGCGGCTACTGCAACTTGGGCAATAACCGTGGGACTTTGACCGTTTGAAAAGCCCACGATTGGTTCAAGAAGCGAATCAATCGTGGCTACCAAGGCCATTTTCATCGACCGTGATGAGCTTGAAAACTGTGGCAGTTCGACCTTATTAATTCCATCAGGAGGTATACGTGACAAAATCAAATCGAAGAGGTTTTCTGACGAAGGGATCGATTATTGCCGGAGTCGCGGTTGCTTCTACGGCCGTGGCTGCCGATGAGTCCACGGGCAAGGCGGTAAAAAAGGTGCATTGGAAAGACGGTAAGCGTCCGGATAAGACCCCTCTGTTCAGCGGAGCCGTTTCTTTTGGGAACCTCGTATTTTTAGCAGGAATCGGTGCCCATTTTGAAGGAGACATCAAAGCTCATACCAAGCATGTACTCGATGAAATGCAAAAGAAACTGGAGGAAGTCGGGTCGTCGATGGAGAAAGTCCTGAAGGTGAACGTCTATCTCAATGACCTGAAGGATTACACTGCAATGAATGAGGTATTTCTGGGCCGATTCGGCCAAGATCCGCCCGTTCGCACCACCATCGCGGCGGCAGGCGGAATACCGGGTAACTCACTGGTGGAGATCGATTGCATCGCATCGCTATAATGCCAGAGAAATCCGGAAACACAGACTGCATCCTGACCGGCGAGGCCCAAACACCACTGGGTCCGATGTGTATCGGTGCCACATCTGAAGGTATCTGTCTGGGCGAGTTCTCGAATGGTCGTACGCTAGAAGAGGAGTTCGAAACACTCCGGAGACTCTTTCATTGCGACGTCGTACCCGGCAATAACAGCCTTCTGGAACAACTGCGGACCGAACTGGCCGAGTACTTTTCCGGGGAACTCACCCGTTTTCAGGTTCCGCTGGTCTACCCGGGCAGTGTATTCCAACTGGCTGTTTGGGACGCATTGCGGATTATTCCCTATGGGGAAAGCCTTTCGTACGAAGCGCTCGCTCATCGACTGGGCAAACCCATGGCAGTCCGGGCAGTTGGCACCGCAAATGGACAAAATCGAATTGCCATCCTCATCCCCTGTCATCGGGTGGTGAACAAGAATGGCCAGTTAGGCGGTTATGGTGGAGGGTTGTGGAGAAAGAAAGCGCTGTTGGAATTGGAACAACACGTAGCCCGAAAAGGAGGTCTGCAACTAACTTTCGCAGGTTTCAAGTAGCACGAGGCAATCTGGTAATCCAAAATGACCTGCTGATTCCTGTCAACGGTTTGCGCGGAGATAGGTTAGCTGGTGGCTATCGCCACAAACCGGTGAGAAGTCTTGGCGTCGTCAGAGAAGGGAGACACTCCATCATGCTTGTCAAGCCATCATGGCTGCCCGTCTTGCTTTTGGCCATTCCATTCCCAGCCCTTCGGGCGGCAGACTCGATCGTTCTCGTCCACGACGGCACGTCTGCCTACACGATTTGCATTTCTCAGCAAGCCTCACCTTCTGAAAAACGCGCTGCCAGAGAACTTCAGCGATTCCTTGAGGAAATGTCAGGCGCGCGCCTTCCTGTTGTCACAGACGACGGGAGGCCGAAGGGCCCAACAGTTTTCGTCGGCAGAAGCGTATTGACCGATCGATTAAGGATCGACATTCCCTCGGACAGGTTTGGACCTGAGGGTTTCGAATTGAAAACTGCGGGTAAACATCTGGTCATTGCCGGTGGCCGGCAGCGCGGAACTATGTACGGTGTCTATACCTTTCTGGAGAAACTCGGTTGCCGCTGGTTTACCCCAGAGGTCAGCCGGATCCCCCGGTTACGAACCATCGAACTTCAGCCTCTGGATGAAGTGCAGACGCCGGCGTTCGAATATCGCGAACCATACTTCACCGAAGCCTGGGACAAAGACTGGTCAGCTCGCAACAAGACGAACGGCCATTTCCAACGATTAGATGAGTCAACAGGAGGCAAAGTCCAGTACTTTCCCTTTGTCCACACTTTCTACCAGATGATTCCTCCTGCGAAGTACTTCAAAGATCATCCGGAGTACTTCTCTCTCATCGACGGAAAGCGCAGAGTAGAACAAGGCCAGCTTTGCCTGACCAACCCTGAGGTGCTTCAACTCAGCGTAAAGACCGTACTCGATTGGATCGTACGTCATCCGGAGGCTACGATTTTTTCAGTGTCCCAGAATGATTGGGAGGGGTGGTGCGAATGTCTTGATTGCAGGCGGGTGGAGCAAGAAGAAGGAGGAACACATTCCGGACCGATCTTGCGATTTGTCAACGCACTGGCTGAAGAGGTAGAAAAGAAGCATCCGGACAAGTTGATCGACACGCTGGCCTACTGGTACTCAGAGGACCCGCCCGTGAAAGTGCGTCCCCGACGAAATGTCCGAATCCGGTTATGTCCTATTGGTGCGTGCGAAGCCCATCCATATGAGCAATGCACCCGCAATGCCTATTTCATGAAGAATTTGAAAGCCTGGTCGGGAATTACGAGCCAGCTATATATCTGGCATTACAACACCAACTTCTCACATTACCTATTGCCGTTTCCTGATTTTGACGAACTCGCTGCCGATCTTCCGATGTACCAACGTCATGGCGTAGTGGGTGTCTTTCTCGAGGGTTGCTACGCACCTGGAGGAGGGGCAGAGAATGCCGAATTGCGCTCTTACGTCATGGCAAAACTGCTGTGGGACACACACGCAAATGTTGAGCAATTGGTCAACGAGTTTCACGATGCCTACTACGGCAAATCCGCAAAGCTTATGCTGGAGTACTTCGATTTGCTGCAGGCTGAGGTCAGAACTCCTCCGAGAGGCCAGGGTCAACATCTGTGGATTTATGGAGTTCCCGACTACTCCGATCAATTGCTGTCCCGGGCTAGAGACTTGTTCCGACGGGCTGAGCAGTCGGCGGAAAGCGAAGCGGTTCGGAGTCGCATCCAAAGAGCTCGCCTATCGATTGACTACCTGGACCTGCTCCAATCGATGAGGTTTGAGGTAAAGGACGGCCGGTATACACCCAATGATCTGGTTGGTTTGAACGCCCAGTTTGGGACGTTCCTCGCCGAGGTCAGGCGTTTCGGGGTTACTGAACTTCACGAGGATTACAATCTCGCCGAAGACGAGCGACGCTTCCATTCCAATTTGAGGCCCTACCAGGCTACCACACTTGAAAACGCATCATTGCGAGTGGACGTCGTGCCGGAGCTCCAAGGAAGAGTGGTCCGCCTGATTGACAAAAGGACTGGCAGGAACGTCCTGCGTCGACTCGACCTCGGCGAATACGAGAACCCTGATACCGGCGGGCTGGCGACCTTAGTCTCACCGGATTATTATTCGAAGCCAAGAGAAATCAAGTGGACACTCAAGTCGCCTGCTGAGCCGCTCAGCTTAACCCTTACCAGCTCCGACCAAGACGGGCTCAAACTGGAACAAGTCCTCAGGATTCCGGCAAAAGAACCCGTGCTCAATACTGAGATAGTGGTTGAGGCCAGCGGCAACAGGCCGGTTGAGGTGGTCCTCCAATCTCGATTCGAGGCCGACCCGGGCAGTGTTGAGGATGCGGTTGTTACCTTTCGCAAGCAGGATGGAACTCTAATCGAAAGGAAGCTGATCCTGCCGAATGAACAACCTTCAGGGTTGGAGATCTACTCGGGCTCCAACGCTCCTGGCGGCCAGTGGCGGCTCCTGTCGGGAGCAGGAAGATCTTTTTTGTTGAATGGTTTTCGAAAAGAGCAAGTTGAGCGCTGCTCGTTGGACTGGAATTTCCGAACCAATCCGAGCGTCGTTCTTACCGTCTGGTCAAAAAAGCGGAGCCTAGTCTCCAGAGAACGATTGACGATGGAGACGAGCTACCGACTGGAATAAGCTCTTCCATTTCCCTGCATGGATCGTCTCGATAGCAGTGAGAATCTGGGTTAGGACCCAATTGCCCGGATGAGATACCGTTGCGTTGAGTTCTCTCGGTGGAATCCGGTCTGACTCCTACCGCCTCCATTCCTCCCTGAAAATGACGGGCCTCCTCCCGAGCCTTGGGCTGGAGTGACCTGTAGCGCTTTTGGAAATACTCTCCTCTAATCCAGTTTTTTCAGGGCTTCCAACTTTCCGTTTCTTGGAAGGTCGTTTCGTATTCACCCTTGCGCTCATTAGAAAATGCCCAAGAAGGAATAAGCCCAATGCCGCTTGGGCAAAAGCAAATAATATGACGAGCAGAGCCGTTAATTCCAAGATCTCACCCCCGGGCAGCGAAAACTCCAATGAACTCCTCCAGCGCGCCTGGGCCAACTCCATTCGACATACCAGGTATACGCGCCGAGGAAACCGGCAGTGTTAGGCTGCTCGGATTTGAGTCTCAAGGCCCGCCACAAACTGTTTGACGGAGTCGGAGACCTTGACGGGCAACAAAACTCTGACCCGGTTATTTCCGGACGCAGTGCAAATCATCAGTTCGATTCGGCGATGAATTGAATACGTCACAAGAAAGATGACCCCACAAATCAGCAAGAGAGCTGGAGCCCAAACACGTTCCAACGGAACAGAAACGAAGGAAAAACTATGCGGGAACTGGAAGGGTTGCACAGTGGCGGCCGATGAAAGCAGCCAAATGCTGGAGCCCAAAGCCAGCAGAAGCAGGGTGACACCGACAACGAGAATGAAATGGAATCTGCGGGTTTGGATCGAGAACGAGTCGATGTTCTTGAACGGGATGATGGTAACTGTCCGTTGTCCCGCTCGATTATCCTTGTAGAAGATACACTTCTCGCTCAGAGCTAAAGTGCCGCGACTGAAAACAAGTTCCATCGGGTGATCGTTGTATTTTTTGGTTCTGACGAATTCTGTGTCATCAAGCATAACACGAGTTGGTTTAGCTTCTTCGGTCATAATCCCCATTTTTCATACCTCCGTATATATTTAAGATGCTCCCAATTCACTCGCTTCCCCGCCTTTTCCCTTTTGCGGGCATTTGGGGCAGGATTGGTTAAACTGCTGTGATTCCCTTGAGTGGATAGTTTTTCCCTCATTTTGAAAATTCTACATGGAAAACCCCTCTCCTACCCCGTTTGGCGAAATGTTCTTGAGCATCCGTTGTTCTCCTGCACGATAGAGTGTTTTGGCCTGCAATCGATCCTGTTTATCTCTTCTAACTATCAATTCTCTTGCCAAACAGAGAAAGGAAGTGCAGGGCATTAGTTTGGACGAATAGAAGCAGCCTGATTCTGCTTCAGGAAGGATTTATCCTCTCTGTTCAGAAAGACAGGCAAAATCCGACCTCATCGGCGGGACGAGCTATTGAATCCCAAGTATTTAATCAGCAGTACCTTTAATTGGCCATCGAGTTGCAAAGCAACAAAGGTAAGAGACTCTCACTGAGAAACGTTGAGTAGTGGTTCTCACGAAATCGTCTAGAGAGGCAGATTGCGGACCCCGGAATTAGCTAGCAGGGCTCAGTCGAAGGAGGTAATCCACAATTACAGGTTAAAATAGATGTTGGATGAGATGAACCTGCATCAAAGTCGTTATGGAACGAGCCTTGAGATGCTCGGCCTGGAGCATCTCTTGAAGGAGTGCTCCCGATAGTTCCATGTCGGGTCGGCTAGTCTCGATCCTGAATTGAGAAAACAACGGTGATGACCATGTTTAGAGAATTGAGAATGATTTTGCCTCCCCTGGCTTTCCTGGCCGTTCTAGTCTCGAGAACGGCTATTTGCGGGCCCAATGAAATCATGGGGGAAATACAATTTGTGGGTGCCTCCAAGGTTGAGAAAACTTCCGGGGTTTGGGTTGACGGGCAATACGTGGGATATCTCAAAGAACTCAAAGGCTCGAAAAGAGTGTTGCTCTTGCCTGGAGAGCATCAGATTACAGTGCGGCAAGCAGGCTTCAAGGACTTCTCGCGACAGGTGGTTCTCGAACCAGGGCAAAAGCAGGTTGTGAACGTGGCCATGTCGAAGGACCCGGCGGCCCATTACCCGGATACCACAGCCCAGGTGAAGATTGCCGTCAAACCCAATCGGGCAGCTGTATTTCTTGAGGACCAATTCGTGGGGTATGTCGATCAATTTGATGGTCCTGGTCAATGGCTCCTGGTTGCCCCTGGGAAACACCGGTTCAAAATTACCCTGCCTGGATATAAAACCTTTGAAACGGAAGTCAGCTTGACGGCAAATCAAAAGTTTGAACTGAAGACGGATTTGCTTAAGGGGAGTATCCAACAGGAAGAGCCGCTAATGAAGCAAGGAAGTTCGGATTCAGCGACGAGAAAATGAGTCTTCACCAGGAGGCCATAGTGTGGGAGAGAACCCGGCCTCCTGCGCGTCACCAAGCCAGGGCGTAGCGATGCCCGCGAATGTCCGCACCGGCTCTAATGACACCGGCGGCCGCATCGTACTCGATCATCGTGGCGGCGGTGGGATTGCTCCACTCCCCGCCGATCTCCAGTTTATGTCCGCGAGCCTTGAGTAGATCCAGCACGGCAGCTGGAATGCGGGTTTCCACATCCAGTACAAGGGGCTGGTCGCTGTGGTCGTCAAAGGAGCTATACATGGCCTCGGAATTGAACCGCGGCGCCTCGACTGCTTCTTGCGGGTTCATCCCGAAGTCGACAACGTCCAGGAAGATCTGCAGCAGCGTTTGGTCCTGGCTGTCACCGCCGGGAGTGGAGAAAGCCAACCATGGCTGACCGTGCTTGAGGGCGAGCGTCGGCGTCAATGTGATACGTGGGCGCTTGTGCGGTTGGAGCTGATTGGGGTGTCCAGGGGTCAGCACGAAAGCCTGGGCACGCTGGGTAAGCGGAATCCCGGTGTCACCTGCAATGACGGCAGGGATCCAGGCACCACTGGGCGTTGCGGAAAACAGGTTACCGTTCCCGTCAATAACATTGACGCAGGTCGTGTCCTGATGTTCACCATTGCGCTCGCTCAGCCTGCTGCGCGCCAGCTCCCGCGGGGCACGGGCCTGCATCCTTATCGGATCTCCCGGAATATGCTCTGACGATGCTTTAGCCGCGTCGATCAACGGCTGCCGTAATTTAGCGTACTCCTTTGAGATCAGTTGTGGCGGAATTTGACTGAATTCAGGGTCCCCGTAATAAGTGTCTCTGTCAGCATAGCCCAGTTTCATGGCCTCGACCACCGTATGGATATAGTCCGCCGAGTTATGACCCATCGCCTTCAAGTCGAAGCTCTCGAGCAAATTGAGATTCTCCAGAAAAACGGGGCTTTGGCTCCAGAAACCCACTTTGTAGACATCGATGCCGCGGTAGTTAGTAGTCAAGGGATCTTCCACCCTAGCCCGATAAGCCGCAAAGTCGCCCTCGCGAAGGAGGCAACCCGCCTCCTTGCAGAAGTCACCGATACGTTTCGCAACAGGGCCTCGATAAAAGTAGTCCCGGACTGCCTCGATGGCGGCGCTTCGACCCTTCCCGGCATTTCGCCTTTCTGCCTCCACCATGTTTTGAAAAGTTTGTGCCAGGTCGGCTTGGACAAAGACCTCGCCGTCCTTGGGCACGCGTCTGCCGGGATAGTAGAGCCTGGCGGTTGTCGACCAGTTTTCGACAAGAGGGCGAGCCCCCTGCAGGTTATGCTCCAGAGTTGCATTCAAGGGAAAACCTTGGGCCAGCTCAATAGCAGGCTGGATCACGTCGGCGAAGTCGAGAGTGCCAAAATTCTCGAGAGCAAGTAGCAACGAATCGATGGCGCTTGGTACAATCGCGCTCAGTGGGCCGAAGGAAGGGATGATGCCACCTTGAGCAGCGCCCACTGTACCATGAGCAACGCGGCGTGGATCGTCTGCCTTGAGGCCCTTGTAGTACCCCACCGTAGCGAGCTCTGGAGCAATGCCGGCGCCGTTGATCGCTGCAACTGGACGATTCTGCAATTTGATCAGGATCGGGCACTCACCACCGGCTCCAAAACTTGTCATCTCCACCACTGAAGCCGCGAAGACTGTCGCCACACCTGCGTCTACCGCGTTGCCACCCTTTTCCAGAATTCGCAGACCAGCCTCCGCAACCAGGGGATGCCCCGCGGCAACCGCTCCTCGCCGCCCAGCCACTACCGGCTTCAGAGTAACAGCACCCCCGGTCAAGCCGGGAAGCAGCGCCACCGAGACTAGAAGAAGACCGATGGCATCGGGACATATCCAATGACCGGACATAGTGGTACCTCCGTCTCAAGAGAGAAGTGAAGAATAGCACGGTCTTTTTTCACTGGCCATAAGCAAGTGAGAGAATGCTCGAAGACTTCTAATTCCGACCCTTCTGAGATATCCTTTCCTGAAGCGTAAGGAGTTCTTGATGCGAAAACTTGTTTCTGGCCGAAACGGAAATTCGGTTCGACACATACTGCGGAGTGTTGGTAACAATCTTATCGAGGGTATATGATCGATCACAAAAGAGCACCGCAATGGAATTGCAGAACGGTGCTGGTCGTTGGAATCTTCCTGGCATTGTCCGGCCTGGCTCTCTTCGCGGCTGAATCGGATCTGTTGATTGGAACACTATCGAGCCTCGCCCTTTTAGGTAGGCAAGACTCCGGATTCTATCTGTTGCCTACGAACCAGTTGTTGAGGCCCTGGGGCGCGCAGACCCTGATCCGGGGTCGGCCTGTAGACATGGCGTTCGACAAGTCCAGACATTTTCTTGCAGTACTCAACACTGAAAGCATCCTGTTGTTGGATGGTTGGAGTGGCGCGGAAATCTCCGAGATCAAGACCTCCTCCACCTCATACGGTGGAATTGTATTCCGCCCCGGTGGCCGGGAGTTATGGGCCAGTGAAGCTAAAGAAAAAGGGTCGGACAGTATTTTGATCTCTCAGCTCTCCGAATCAGGGACGCCTGTTGAAAAACGCCGCATTACCCTGAAAGGTCACCCTGTTCCCATCGGTATTGCATTTTCTCGAAATGGCGCCACAGCATATGTTGCCTTTAGCAGAGCCAATACGCTGGCGCTGATTGACCCCTCGACCCTGAAGGTCCAGCGAGAGGTACCCACAGGTATTGCTCCCTTCTCGGTTGTGGTCTCTCCCCAACTCAACAAGATCTTCGTCTCGAATCGCGGAGGACGCCGCCCGCAGGCAGGCGACACACTGGCTCCAACCAGTGGGGCAAAAGTTGTCAGTGACTCTGTCACCGGCTTTGCCACTACCGGTACGGTGAGTGTTGTCAATGAAAAGACGTTTGCTGTCACTGAAGTTCCGGTTGGGTTGGCGCCCTCCTGCATGGCCCTCAGCCCGGACGAAGGGTCTCTCGCAGTGGCCAACGGCCACTCCGACTCGGTTTCCATCCTGAATACGAAAACCCTGGCCAGGACTGACATCAAGATTCCTACGTGGCCTGAGGGAACACTCGGGAGTCTCCCGGTTGCTGTGACTTTTGCTCCCGACGGCAAGTCCGTTTATGTGGCCTGTGGTGGGAACAATGCCGTGGCCGTGGTCTCGATGAAAGATGGAAATTGGAAACTCGTGGGTTCCTTGCCTGTGGGCTGGTTCCCTACCGCTGTAGCCGTTGACCAAGACGGCTCTTTGCGAGTGCTCAACATCAAGGGCAACGGGAATACGGCCGATCAATACGGCACATTCAACTCACGAGCGTACGAGGGTTCATTGCTCAATATTCCTGCTCCCGGTCCTGCCCAACTCAATGCGGGAACTCGTGAAGTGCAGGCGGCGAACCAGCCGAAATTTACCAGCGCCGAGGGGGTCTCTAACCTCTCTTCGCTGGGTATCCGGCACGTTTTCTTCATCATCAAGGAGAACCGGACCTACGACCAATTATTTGGCGACATGCCGAAGGGCAACGGAGACCCAAACCTGGTAATGTACGGAAGAAGAGTCACTCCCAATCATCATGCGCTGGCGGAGCGCTATGTGCTCCTCGATAATTTTTACACCAGCTCCGCCATCAGCTTTGATGGTCATCATTGGTTGATGCAGGCCTTTGTGAGTGACTACGTGGAGCGAGCATTCGCCGGCCACCCTCGCGGTTATGCATGGAACATGAGCGATGCCCTCACGCTATCGCCGGCTGGATTCTTCTGGCAGCATGGCCTCCGCCCACTGGAGGTTCGTGTTTTCGGAGAATTTTGCCTTCCCGCCCGCTGGGATCCCTCCAAACACAATGCGGTAGACATCACGATGAGAGACTTGATGAGCTGGGGCGAGTACTGGCGCCTCTACAAGGAAAACCGTTGGCAGCCCGCTGTCGGTTGCAGTTGCGCCGGGGTGCCAGCCCTCAAAAATATTCTGAGTCCAAGGTATCCCGTCAACGAAACGGAAATTCCTGACCAGATTCGGGCCGAAGAGTTTCTGCGCGAATTACAAGAACACGAGA
>DATKMG010000807.1:0-6727 GCA_035541995.1 Terriglobia bacterium | reverse complement strand
AAGCGGCAGATCGAGCTCGGCATTGTGCCCGCCGGCACGAAGCTCGCCGAGCGGATGTGGTTTCTGCCCGATCCCATCGTGCAGGCTCCGGCAACCCGGGCGATTCTCGGAAAGAAGATGGAGCTTTACGCCGGCATGATGGAAAACCTCGACTTCCACGTCGGCCGGCTCATCGCGCACCTCAAGGAGATCGGCGAGTACGAGAACACGATATTCATCGTCTTCGGCGACAACGGCGCCGAGGGAAACGACCTCTTTAAAATGATCGCAGGTACGCCGGGCACGCGTGACTTCCTCTTTGCGGCGATCAAGTGGTCGCAGACCGATCCCAACGCGTGGGGCGATCCGGGCTCCTACGTCGCCTACGGTCCGATGTGGGCGCAGGTGTCGATGACCCCCTTCAGCCAATACAAGGGCTGGCTCGCGGAAGGCGGTATCCGGAACGCGCTCATTGTCAGTGGACCGGCCGTCAAGCGGCCCAAGGGGAGCCTGAACCACGGGTTCATGCACGTGGCCGATATCATGCCGACGCTGCTCGAAATCGCCGGCGTCAGCTATCCGAAAACCCGCGAGGGACAAGAGCCGCCCCCGCTCATGGGCAAATCCTGGGGCCGGATGCTGGCGGGGCAGGAGGAGTCGCCACGGACGGAGCAGGACTACCTGGGCTGGGAAATTTTCGGCAACCGCGCGGTGCGCCAGGGAGAGTGGAAGTTGCGTTGGGAATACAAGCCGCTCGGCAAGGGCGACTGGGAGCTTTACAACGTCGCGGTTGATCCCGCCGAACGAAAGGATCTTGCCGCCGAACGGCCCGACAAGCTGCAGGCAATGATCGCGCTCTGGGACAGCTATGTCCGGGCGAACAACGTGGTGCTGCCGAGCCGTTCCCCGTTCGAGGCACTGGACGACCAGCTTCCGAAGCGTGTCCCGGACGACCCGGGCTACCCGCCGATGCTCTACAAGCGGCAGTTCGAGCCCCCCAAGGAATTGGTGGCTGAGCCCAAGCACTGAGCGTTGACGATCCGATAATCAATCGAGAAAGAAGGAGAGCTCATGAATAATGAAAAAGGTCCGATGAACCAGGTTTCCTGGTTGTGGTTGATGGTTACAACAATGCTCGCCCTGGGCGCACTCTGCCCGCCGCTGGCTCTGGCTCAGGTCCCGGCGCGCTTCTACTGGAAAACTCTGTCGGGTGCGAATGCGGTGCCGCTCATATTCGAGTCGATAAACGGCAACACGAACCCGTTCGACCCTGCTCATATCGTGTCCCCCGGAGCGAACATCAGCGCCACAATGGGCATAGCGGGTTATGCGCACACCTTTTCCCTGTTCGATCGAGCGGCCATGGCTGCGATCATTCTGCCCATGGGGCGAGTCTCGGGCGATGTCACAATGGGCGGCAAGACGTTTAGCCAATCCTCCAGAGGGTTCGGCGACCCGATGCTCGAGTTCAACCTCAATCTCCTTGGCCCGCAGGCCCAGAAGAACATCCCCGACTTACTACGCTATAAACCGGGGTTCTCGGTCGACCTGCTCGCTGACCTGGCGTTCCCCATTGGCGAGTACAACAGCAGTCAGCCCCTGAATCTCGGGCAGAACCGCTGGTATGGGCGGCTGGGTGCGCCCATCGTCTGGCAGCTCGGCCCGTGGGTGCCGGGCCGGCGCATGACTCTGGAATTCCTGCCCGCCGTGTGGTTGTTTGGAACCAATGACAACTATGTCGGGCAGACCATGAAGACCGATCCCATGTTCCAGCTGGACGCGCACTTGACGCGCGACTTGACCGAGCATTTCTGGGGGGCGTTCGACACCGTCTGGTACACCGGCGGCAGGGCGACCATCAACGGCGTCCCGGGGGAAAAGCTCAACAACCTCGGCGTAGGGCTCACCTTCGGTTACAAGATCAACGACAACCTGGGCCTCACCTGCGGTTATATGTCAACCGTTAACGACAAGGCTCCGGGCGACCTTCAGATGGATGGTTTCAAGGTCTCGCTCGTGTACGGGTGGCACCGAATGATCGAAGGTATGGGACGGCTGGGGGGCAAGTAGGAGGACAATATAACCGGGACGGGACCGTCATGGCCTGCAATAATCGGGTATACGACGCATGAAGACCAGGAAACCGTATGAGGGGAGTGTTGCGGGGCCCTTTTTTCTGCGCTGGGTCTGCCTGGCTCTTATGGTCTGGCTTGGGTCAACCCGCGCCGTCATCGCCGGGGAGTCGTCGAAGGAGTTCTGGCCCGAGGTCGATCTCTGGTTGAAGCTTACACCCGCGTGGCGCCTTTCGATGTTCGTTCCCACATCGAAAAACATCGAAACCCATTACCGCGAGGGGAATCTGATCCTGCAGGGGGACTATGCGTTCTGGAAGATGAGCCCTCGGAATAAAACCCGCTTGTTTGATGAAAACCGGGCTCAGCAGATGAAGCGCCTTTTGATCCGCGGCGGGTATCTCGGCGGAAAGAGCCTTGGCGACAACGGTGAAGCCTACACAGAATATGCCATGTTGGCCGAACTGCATGTGAGGACACCGATCAAGGGCGGCATTCTCGTGTCGCATCGACTGCGCACCGATCTGCGCTGGCTGGGCGATGACCATGAATTCTCGAGCCGGTTGCGTTACCGCCTTCAGGTGGAGAAGGAGTTCACGGCGGGACGCTGGTCGATCGTCCCCTACGCGAATGGCGAGGCTTACTATGACTCGCGTTACGACCTCGTCAATCGCACCCGGTGGATTGGAGGCGCCTCGGTGGCACGGTGGCAGCGCTTCGCTGTGGAGACAAACTGGACCTATCAGCACGACACGCGGTCTTCGGTTACGAACCTCAACGCGCTGAACTTAATTTTGCACTTGTTTTTCGAAACGCGTCACGCCAAGTAGGCGTATCGCACGTCCTAGCTAGGTTCGACCGCGAGGAAGCGACATGCCGGCTCCTCCAGTTTGACTTGGATTTGGTGGAAATTATTTCCGCGCACCTGGACCGCATGGGCGGCCTGGGATTTCTTCCCCAGATCATCTATGCCTTTATCCCACTGGCGGTGGCCCAAGGCGCGTTGGTCTCGGGGGTGGTCGCCGACCGCATCTTCCACATTAATGCCGCTCTGCCGGAATTCAAGTATGAGATTGCCCTCGTCGTCATCCGTATGCCGGGCCTGGTTCTTGGCCCGCCCCTGGTGTTCGTGCCTCAGCTCGCCCGAATCAAGCGGAGGGGGCTTCGAGAGTATGGGCAGCTTGCCGAGCGTTATGTGCGGGAGTTCGACGATAAATGGGTGCGCGGCCAGGCGCCTGCCGATGAACCGCTGGTCGGCAGCGGCGACATTCAGTCCCTGGCCGATCTGGCCAACAGTTTTGTCGTGGTGCAAGACATGAAGGTCTCGCTGGTCACGAAGGAATCGATTTTAATGATTGCCGCCGTGACTCTAGCCCCTATGGTACCCCTGCTGCTCACCATGATGCCGCTGGAAGAACTGTTGAAAAAGCTGGGAGGAATGTTGCTTTAGGAGGATTACAGAAGTTTTTTCTTTTGTGTAGAAATGCAGTTGGTGGCTGGTATTGGCGGGGATGTTGATGGCGATGTCACTTCTGAAAGGAACGGCGGGTTTCAAAAAGAAAATGCTCACATTCAACTACGAAAATCACGAAAAGGCCAGACCCTATGAGACGAAGCCTGATGAGGGCTCTATCGATTGGATTTACCTCGGACTATTTGATTCGTGGTGGGATTCATTCAAAAGAAAGGCTGGGACAAATGAAATGAAGTCTGATGAGAGTTGTCGCCCTGGACTTTTCCATTAGCTTAATTCTGGCCGCAACGGTTTTTGGCCAGGATCTCAAACAGATGCTGCAGCAGAAAGCAGCTGCCTTAAAACAATCCGCCGCCGAAAACTGGGCTGCCCTCCGTCAGTATGATCGTTGAGGCAACTACGGCTGAAGACTCCTGGGATTGGAAGTGAGTCCCGAGGATTTTTCGAAATCGTTGAAAGGAGGCAAAAATGCCAAGTGGAAAGAAACCGCATCGCAAAGTTTGGGTTCCCCCTTGATCTTCCGCTGGTGATGACAGGTGGGGGGACGGTTGGGTGAGAGACCGACCTTTCAGGATTGCTCTGGAGCGAATCAAATTGGTCAGGCATCAATTACTCATCAAAGGTATAAGCACAAATTCGCGGATCAATCTGGATTCCCCATTTTGATCCTCAAACCAAAAAGGAGAGACGAAGATGAATTGGCAGAGACTAAGAATTGCAGTAACGGTTTTGATCGCCTGTCTGGGTTGCGCGTTGATTTTGAGCGCACAGGAGACTACTAAAACCACCACCACGACTGGAGCAGCGGCCAAACAGGTGAAGGTGGAGCGCGGAGAAGTGGTTTACGTCTCAGGCAACGAAGTGGTGATCAAGATGGAAGACGGGGAAATTCGGCACATCACGGTTCCGCCGGGGGCCAAGGGCACGGTGGATGGCCGGGAAGTCGGGGTCGAGGACCTGAAGGTGGGCATGAAACTGCAACGGACCATCACCACCACGACGACTCCGCAAACCGTCACCACGATCCGAACGATCCAGGGAAAAGTATTTCAAGTAATGCCTCCCAGTTCCATCATCTTGACTTTAGGGGATGGAACCAACAAACAATACAAAATCCCCAAGGATCAGAAGTTCATGGTGGACGGCAAAGAGGTGACAGCCTTCGAAATCAGGAAAGGGATGAACATCAGCGCAACGGTTATGGTGCAGGTTCCTTCCACGGTTGTAGCTCAACAGAAGAAGGTCACAGGAACGGCCCCCCCTGCGCCGGAAGTTCCTGTCAAGATGGAACCGACCCTGCTGTTTGAACAGGCCCCGGCTCCTAAGGCAGTAGCGGCCGCTGAACCGCCTCGCGTCCCCGCAGCGGACGAGCCAGCACCCAAGAAGCTCCCGAAAACGGGCAGCTTGATGCCACTGTTGGGATTGCTGGGACTCTTCTCCTGTGGCCTCTCTTTCGGGATTGGCCTGCTCCGAAGGTCTCGCTAGGGGATCGATGGCAGTAACACAGGCTCCTGTTATTAGCGGGTTTGCGGGTTGTTCGCGGCTCCCAAGCTGCACCGGCCAGAAAAATGGAGTTCCTGCGCAATTGGGCTGGTTACAAATGGCGGGCTGAATTCTGTGAGGTCATTTGCCCCTGCACAAAGGCTTCGCGGAGCTCAGCCCTCCAGGGTTCTTCTTATTACACAATTTAATCGAAAAGGAGAAAACACTGTGAAGCACATTCGATGGTTTGCCCCGGTTTTCCTTTTGTTGGCTGGAATGGCTGCGGCTCAGGATGTCCGCTACAACTACGACAAGACCGCAGACTTCTCCAAGTACAAGACTTGGAAGTGGGTGGAGATGAAAACGAGTGACAAGGATCCGTTGACCGACAATCAGTTCAAATCCGTCATTGAGTCGGTGCTTCCCACCAAGGGTCTCACCAAAACCGACAGTGACAATGCGGATATGTACGTTAGCTATCAACTAGCCCTCGGAACTGAGAAGCAGGTAAACACGTTCAGCAGTGACTTTGGATATGGGGCTGGCTGGGGCTATTATCGTGGTGCAGGGATGGGATCGAGCACTAGCACCTCCACAACCAGCACGCTCTATATCGGTTCGCTCCAACTGGACTTTTACGACGTCTCCACGAAGAAAGCAGTGTGGCGGGCAGTGGCTACCAAGCAGCTTGATCCCAAGGCGAAACCCGAAAAACGCCAGAAGAACCTGACGAAGGCTTTGGAGAAGATGTTAAAGAATTACCCGCCCACACCCAAGAAGGGTTAGCTTCTTTAAAAATGCGGTATTTTAATGTGGGAGCCGATCTCCGAGCGGCGATGTTCAGGATTTGGTAAGTCGCCGCTCGGAGATCGGCTCCCACATTTTCATGTGTGGTGGTGTACCTAACCGGCGCATACTCAGCGTTGGATGATATTTATCTTTATGCGGAAGCCATTCAGCTCGGAGCCTATGATTTCCTAGTCAGGCCGCTGGAGGCCGATGAGTTGAGGAGAGTCCTTCGTGGGCAAGATCGAACCGCCTCGAGCGGCCTCCGTGGTCTATTTTCATCTCCCTAAAATCCTAAGGCACGAACGTCAACGATTAAGAAACTAATGAATTATAGTGGAGGGTTCACCATGACAAGAAGATTCACGCTATCCCTGCCGTTAACACTGATCCTGGTGGGGCTTGCAGTCATCAGAGTTCAGACCCAAAGGCGCAAGTGGCCAGACTCTGGGCCACTCTCCGCACCGCCATGAACGAACTCGCCCGGGCTTACGGATGTACTCCATTGGCGATCTGATCTGCGCGCTAACGTATGTTCGTTCGAGGAACCTGACCTTCCGCTTGGTAAAATATGTTTACTAGAGCAAAAGGAGGTAATGTTAACTGCATAAAAATGGATTCTCTTAATACCTGGGGTGTCGTTAATTATAGACTCAACAGTAATGTTTGCTGGTATACCGAACCCACTTTTTGGCTGGCCTTTGCCTTGTCCTGTGACCCTACTACTTCTTGGTGTGGGGATTATTCTTTTTGGAATTAGCTATAGAGCTTTCGAACGGGTTTAAGCTATTCGGGAACCCGCGCTAAACCCCCATCCCCGTGAGGATATCTACTAGTTCCCTGAGTATCGGGTCAATATGAGGGTGTTGAGCTGCAAATCGCGCCGAAATGAATTGGGCACGTTCAGCTAATCCTGCGGCCTTGGACGAATCAT
>DATKMG010000806.1:0-4588 GCA_035541995.1 Terriglobia bacterium | reverse complement strand
GCCCAAGAAGGCGTCATTCTCCCGTCGGTCCGGATTAGTCACTCCAATTGCACAGTGACGAGCGCCAACGAGCCGGTATATCTTCCGGTTCGAGCCATCTCCCTTTAGGGGTTTTAAAGAATCCGCTGGTTCCCCATAGGACTGGTGAAACAGCTCCTTGAGTGCCCCTTCCATGGCCAGTTCAGGTACTGTTTCATCTTTGGGTTTCATGTGAGTTTCAGTATCACTTTTTGTCGAATGAAGGAATTCGCAAAGGAAACCCCAAGTGGCAGTCTCTCTCTCGCAGCATTCTTCACACAATAGTGTTTTTCCCGAATAAGATCAAGTGAGCCAAAATGGTCTCGGCAATTGGGAACAAAATAGCACCTGAAACGTCTAAAACAAAGGAAGGTTGGAGACTATCGTTGGCGCGTGCCAATACTGGAGGTGAGATTTATGCTCGAGGTCAGAAGTCTAACCAAGCGGTATTCCAGCATCCCCGTGGTACAACGAGTGAGTTTTGTTATTCGACCTGGAGGGATCCTTGGGTACCTCGGGCCGAATGGAGCCGGTAAATCCACAACCGTCAAGATGCTCACAGGTCTGGTGGAACCAAGCCAGGGCCAGATCTTTTTCAATGGGCGAGACATTCGGGAAGACGTGGTGGATTATAAGCGACACCTCGGTTACGTTCCTGAGGATCCCCAGGTCTATCCTTACCTCACTGGGTGGGAGTATTTGCAGTTGGTTGGCCGCCTCCGCTCCATCCCCTCCAAAGCCCTGGAAGAGAAAATGCAGGAATTGATGAAGCTGTTTTCGTTGCAGAATTCTCGGCATTCGGCTCTGTCATCCTATTCAAAAGGTATGAGACAAAAAATCCTCATCGTGGCAGCATTGTTGCACAATCCCGATTTGCTGATTTTCGACGAGCCCCTCTCGGGCTTGGATGTGACCACAGCGCTCATCTTTAGGAATCTCGTGTCCTCCCTGGCCGCAAAGGGCAAGATGATTCTCTACAGCTCTCATGTCCTGGAAGTCGTCGAGAAGATTTGTTCTGAGGTGGTGATCCTTCAAAAAGGCTCCATTGTGGCCTATGACAGTGTTGAACGGTTGCGCGAGCTAATGAGGCTCTCCTCTCTGGAAGACGTTTTCGCTCAATTGGTGCTTCAAGAAGATACTGAAAGCATTGCCAATGAGATCATTGAAGTCATGGGACTCTAGGGAGCAAGGAGAATAACCATGTTCACAGGCTTTAAGGTGGACAAATATCTGCGAGTGGAACGACTCCAGCTCTTCAGGCTGGCCAAGCACTTCTTCGACAGATTCTTTGAAAGCGAGTTGGTTTCTCCCAATGCAGAGTCACGGCTTGCTATTGCCCATATCCTTGCGGTTCTCACCGTCCCCGGCTGCCTGGTCTCTTTCTGGATGATGGAGAAGTACGCCTACCTATCGATCCGGGGCATCCCAATCCCCGAACCTGCTTCGATGGTTGATAAGTCCATCTTTGTGGCGCTCTCTATGGCCATCATGGGTTTCATCTGCATTCTAGAGTGGGACCTCTTGTTTCCTGACCGGAAAGATTTCCTGATACTGGGTCCTTTGCCGATCAGCATCCGGACCCTTTTCACAGCCAAGTTGCTTGCGCTTCTGTCTTTTCTATTTCTGTTCATTCTGGCCATCAACTCCTGCTCGACTTTGTTGTATGCGTTGGTGGTCAAATTCGAACGAGGTCCGTTGCTGCTTTTGTTTCGAAATATCGGTTCCCATGCTGCCGCTGTTTCGGGCGGAAGTTTCTTTGTCTTTTTTCTCTTCGGCAGTCTACAGGGCCTGTTGACGACGATTTTGAATCATCGGGCTTTCCAGAAAGTCACACGCCTCGCCCAGTTCCTTCTCTTCTTTGTGCTCGTCGTAGGAGCTTTCCAGTTCCCTCGGATCTGCGCCATGTTCAAAAGCTTGTGGGGTCAGAACCACCTGCTGCTCACGTTTTTCCCCCCAGTATGGTATTTGGGAGTCTACGAAGTACTGTTGGGGAAGCGAGACCCCCAGACCGTCTATTTTGCCGAAATTGGATGGTGGGCAGTCTTGCTGTCGATGGCGGTTTTTGCCCTCTTCTTTCTCCTTGGCTATCATCGGCAGGTGAAGAAGTGTCTCGAGTCAATCGAAGAGGAGCCGCGCTTTGCCGAGGGATGGCGCAGGCTGTTTGGGAGATTCCTGGATCGATTTCTTCTCCGTGGCCCGGCCCAACAAGCTACCTTCCACTTTGCGGTCAAGACGATCTTGCGCAGCCAGAGGCATCGCCTGATGCTCAGCGGATACTTGGGAACTGGCCTGGCTTTAGTCGTGGTCGAAGTTATAGCAATATGGGTCCGCAGTGGATACCAAGGGTTATTTCGGGTCAACGCTGCTCTCTTGTCGGCACCGCTGGCGTTGAGCTTCTTGAGTCTTGTCGGGTTGAGGTACATCTTCACGGTGCCGGCAGCACTGGAGGCAAACTGGATTTTCAAGATGACAGAGGGCCAGGACAACACGGGCTGGCTTGCTGGGGTTAGAAAAATGATGTGGTTGACAGTCCTCTGTCCCTTATTTGGAGCGGCGCTTCCCGTTTATGCCTGGTTATGGGGATGGAAGACAGCCGCCCTGCATCTCTCCTTTAGTCTGTTGTTGAGTCTATTCTTAACGCAATTGCTGCTCCTGCGGTTTTTCAAAGTACCTTTTACCTGTTCTTACCTCCCCGCAAAGGCGAACCTTAAATCTCTATGGGCAGTTTACCTGGTTGCATTTGTCACCTATTCATACACAATGAGTGAGCTGGAATTCTGGTTGCTCCAGCGTCCAGTACGCATGTTCGTATTTTATGGACTCAGCCTTCCCATAATTTGGACACTCGTCTCCATCCGAAAGAATCAAGAGCAGCTAGCGGGTCGCCTTATTTACGAAGAAATTCCAGAGCCAGCGGTATTGACTCTAGACCTATGCCAGTAAACTGGCGAGATGGAAGCCCAGTTCCGGTGATGTGGCAGGGTCGATACGATTCGACAATTTCCCTTCGCCGAGCGGAAAGTTGAGAACGGTCACTCTGGCGAGAGTAACGGGAATGCAGTAATTCGAAGCTTGGCTGATCCGTACGGGATTAAGGTAAGAGGCTCCTCTCTTTCCTTGCTCCTGGCAGGGCTGAGAGGCAACGGTCCCGCTGAGTCGTTGACCAGCGTCCAATCTAAGAGTCGTCGGCCTTTAACTTTGAGTTCAACCGGGGCCCCCTCAGGACTGAAAGGGGAATCGCCAAGTGCTTTCTCCGCGACCTCAACCGATTGTTCCAGATTCGACAGGTTGAGACTCAATCCATAATTCCAAGCCGTAGTCGGGAGGACCTCCCAATCGGCAGCAGGCGGGATGGCGGGCTTATTCATGCCTGAAGAAATCTTTTGCCATTTCTCTCCGATCTTCAAAGAAAAGACCAAGGGGCCCCTTTCAATGACTACAGAATTGTGGTACCAACGAGTGCTTCTCAAGCGCATCGGAAACTCAAGCAGGATTTGATCGCCGCTTTTCCACTTTCGTTCCACGCTGAAAAAGCTTCCGGGTTGGGGGCCTGCAACCACTTCGCCATTTACCCGAAGGGACAATGAACCGAGCCAGCCGGGTATTCGCAGCTGAATTGGAAATAAGGTTGGGACGGTGGGATCTATGGTCATGCGAATTGAACCCCGAAACGGGTAATCGGTTTCTTCCATGACGGTGACAGGGACGTTTCCTTTGACTATGGTCTTGACCTCGCAAGGGGCATAGGCGACAGTGGCTAAGCCTCCGTCGGGGGTGGCCATCCAAAGGCTGGACACAAATTTCGGCCATCCCTGGTGCATGTTTGCCGTGCAACATCCATAATTCGGCTCCATTCCGAAGACATTCGATTCCGGACCATTATCGCTCCACGGGCGGGGTGCAAGACTGCACAAGACTTGGTTAGCTTGCTGATCGTATTGATGTGCCCACATGTCAGCTGAGAAAGTGGCAGGCAGAGCGTTAAACGCAATCCGCTCCAGACGATCGCACAGTGCCGGAGTTCCCAAGATAGAGATCAGTTGCTCTAAGGAAAACATGGCTTCCACTACGGCGCAGACTTCAGTGCCCTGGCTGGGGTCAAGACCGGCATAATGTTCGTCGCAAGTAAACATTGCGTTAGGTACGCCGTGGTAAGTATCGAGTCGTTCGAGCAGGCGAGGAACGGCCTCCCGATCAGATTCATCTCCGGACAGGAGCCACCACAGTCCCGAAGATTTCATGGCCATGGCATTGTTCACTCCATGGGCGCTCATAGCCTTTTGCGGAAGTCCCATTCCGGGTTTCAGATCGAGTTCCTCACGATTGGTCTTAAGGCGGAACGGGAAGTGGTCAAAATAGTCCTTCCAGGTGAACCCTCTGCTTTGCAGGCCGCGGGCCAATTCCAGCAACTGGTGGTCTCCGGTGCGGTTGTACAGCCAGATCACACTCTGCAATTCCTCGTACCAACGGAAAACAGCCCAATCTTTAAGCGGCCGGTCAGACAAATGTTGCAGGTGAAATCGGAAGTATTTGTCCATGAGAGGAATGACGCGAGGGTCGCCAGAGGCTT
>DATKMG010000805.1:0-12402 GCA_035541995.1 Terriglobia bacterium | reverse complement strand
AATCGCACTTCGATCGGGGTCCCCCAGCTCACTGTGAAATCCCACCATCCCTGAGGGAGCGAACGGAAGCGGTGAGCCGAGCCGTTACCAGCGAGAGGAAACACAACGTTCCCAAGATGGAAAGACTCGGTTGCACTTTCGCCGCTGAGCGCTGACGACCTGTCATGCCCTCCGAGGTCTCGAAACTGGATTCGCGCAGTCTCCGGCAGCAAGCTCGAAAGCAACTCTTCATCAGCGGGCTCGTAGGCGAAAACTTCGGCGCGCTGCGCACCCACTCCGGATTGTACGTGAGCGGCTATGGCAAACTCCTGCCCTGAGAAGAGAAAGCCGTGAAAGCCGGGCTCGCTCCATTCCGGGAACCGATGCATACCCGCATCGGCAGGGACGGTGAAAGTACCCGAGCTGGTTCGAACTACGGCTTGAAAGTCAGGTAGCCGCTTGTGGACGTCCTCCAGGAATTTCATGGCCGCAGCCTCAGCCGAGCCGCTCTTCATGCGATCGGAGACCTGCCAACCGAGAGAAAACGCCGTGTCCCGCAACAAATCGTTGTGTCTTCTTAATTCGGTGTTCACCAAGTAGGTAGCGACTTGTCCCAACAGCAGGTAAGTGGAGATGGCCAGCATTGCTACAATCAGCACAATGGGTACTACTCCGATCAAAATGTATGTCACGATTAGTCGATTTCGGAGACGCCAGAGTAAACGATGGAGAATGCGGCGAAGGTAAATGACCCCAAGCAGGAACGCCAGACTGACAAAGAGAAAGTTCAACCAGCTGCTGAGGGGTATCGGACGGTGGAAGAGACCAAGATAGATCCGGTTGATGCCCTGGAGAATACAGAGAAGGATGAAGAGTTTTTCTTTCTGCGACAACTTTCGCAGCCAGAAAAGAAGTCCGGAAGCGCTGATCTTCCCTGTGGAACCCATAGTGTGAGGCCGCACGCTCAAGGAAAAGGAGTTTCTTTGCAGAAGTACTGCAATCCAACAATTTCAGGAAGAGATTATATTCAGTTTCGTGCTGATTGCGCTAGTCACCTGCGTAAAAGGGGAGGAGATAGCTGTGAGTTAGAAAGCTATGGTGGCAAAAGCAGTCAAGTGTCTTCCGACCTCCCTCATGTCACAGTCTCTGATCGACCTTGTCCTCAGGGGAGGATAGAGACATCGACACGAGCTTGGTGTTCTCGTGTGGAGTGGCGATATCAGAGTTCCGGTATTTTCTCCGATCCAAGAACCACGCCAACCCCGGTAGTAATATCGCAGCTCCGGGAAGAGTGAAGAGGGCCAAATAAGGGAGTCGCCTTCCAAAGTGCTTCAAATGAGAGAGAATTGCAGCCTTGTCGTCTGTAGACCAAGGAGCACCATTCCGCTGCTTCATCAGAAGCCGCATGAATCCTTGAACGTGAGCGACTTCGTCCAGAGTCATCTGTTTTGCGCTGCGGAGAATCCCTGGCAAATCCATATGTGAGCCGGTTTCCAATTCTGCCAAGAGCTCCGTTTGCCCAGTCTTCGGAATCTCGGGCAGAATCGAATCAGAAGAGAATGCTCTGAACTTCAGAGTACTTATCGACCGCTTCGAGGCTGGAGAACATGGGAAATCGAATAAAAATGATGACACATATTGGCACTGAAGGGAGCTCCTCGAGAGTTCCTGCCCAAGCAAGTTTTGTTTCACTTCTTTTGCAGCTCGATGAGCCAGAGCCCGAATGAAGCTCTGGCCTTTCATGCCAACGGGTACAGGCGCTCGACCCGCCTTTTAAACCTCTCATACAACCTCATGTCATTGAGCGGGTGAATGTTGAATTCAATGATCATCAGGAGCAAAACTAATTGCTTGATGTCTTTTCCAACACAAACTTCCAGAATCCGATCTTCGGTCCATTGTGGTCGGCGGCACTTGACCAGCGAGTAAAGCAAATCGAGTTCAGCCGCCTGTGGGTTTTCTTTCTTCAAGTTGAAATAGTCTTCGAAGAGGAGACGGATCATAGCCGAAGATCGATCGTGCCTGAGCAGGAGCCAAGCGAGCAACAAGGCAGCTGCCACACCTGGTCCCCCCTCCCAAGGATTTTGTCGCATGGCCAGGATTGAACTAACCGTGGTCAACGCCCCGCCCAGCAAGGGAAGCCCGATTCTGAACCACAGACTCCAGCTAAAGCGAGGACGCTGAGCTACAGGCAGCCGACTCAGGGTGATGGTCCAAACGCAGATCAAAATCCCGAAAGCGGCAACAGCGGTTTCAATGGCCACCATTGGAATTGTCTGAAGAGTTCCTTTCTAAGAATGCGCAATCCGGTTGTGATCTGTTTGCCCGAGTTCCTCCTCAACCGGCAACGCCTGGACAGAAACCGGTATCTGGATTGGGCCGATTTGCTTTAGACTATCTGTCTGAAGGTAAGCTTTGCCGCCTCAGCTCAATTTGTCAACCCCGTGTCAGCAAGAACTGGCCTGATTGCTAATGCGATTTTCGCCATACAAGGTCAGAATGAGCTTGAGAAAATTGTCTGATTTATTCAGTGAAGGATCCTCGTCATGTCTATTCCCGGAAGGAAAGGAATTGCCTGCGGCGGAAACTGGGTCGTTGATCTGGTCAAGGTTGTGGATCTATACCCGGTCGAGTGTTCATTAGCCAACATTCTGGCAGAGTCAATGGGCGGGGGCGGTTGTGCCCACAATGTGACTCTTAACCTGGCAAAGTTCGATTCCTCCCTGGATTTGTTTGCAGTGGGCCTGGTCGGTAATGATGGCTTCGGGGATTTCCTCATTCAAGAATGCAGGGATTTTCCTAACATTCATACTGGGCAGCTCCGGCGGACTGATATGGAGAAGACCTCTTACACAGACGTCTTCAACGTGAAATCGACCGGACGGAGAACTTTCTTCCACCATCGTGGGGCCAATCGACTTTTCAGTCCTGAGACTGTGGACATGCAGGAGCTGCCCGTGGAAATGTTCCACCTCGGTTATCTGCTCTTGCTGGACGGGATGGACCAGGATGATGCGAAGTTCGGAACTGTGGCGGCCCGATTTCTTTCTCAGCTGCAACACCAGGGGATTCGGACCTCTATTGACCTGGTTTCAGAAGATGGCACCCGCTTCCGCAAGATTGTGCCTCCTGCCCTTCGCTACACGAGTTGCTGCATCATCAACGACTTCGAAGCGGAGCAACTCACCGGTCTTCCCATTCGGGAAAACGAGAAGATCCTCCGAGCCAACCTGAGAAAGATAGCAGCCACGCTTTTTTCTTTCGGTGTTGCCGAGCTTGTAGTGATTCATTTTCCGGAGGGAGCATACCTGGCAGCGAGGGATCAAACCGAAATTTTGCAGTCCTCTTTGGAACTTCCCCAAGACTTCATAGTGGGCAGCACTGGTGCGGGAGATTCATTCTGTGCGGGGATACTCTATGGGTTGTACCAGGGTTGGGACTATGGCAGAATGATGTGTTTTGCGGTCTGTGCCGGGGCTATGAATTTGAGAGATCTGACTACCACTGGCGGGATGGCTCCGTGGCCAGCAATCTTTCAAATGCAGGACAATTTTCCCTTTCGAGAAGCATGCTGGGCTTAAGGGATCCGTTCCTGAGGGTTGATACAGCTTGACAATCCCTTTCTTGAAAATGTTGCTCTGTAAGAGTACTTGCATATGGCCCAGTGATGAAGCGCTGGGCCGCACTCAATTGACCTCTCCGAGGTCGACAAGACATTTTCATCTGCGGTGGTGAGTTGGAAAACTCATGGGGAACATTCACGAATCATCTGGTAGGGTCAGAAGAGGGAGAGATGGCAAATAAACCAAGGTTCAACCGCCTGTTCGGTCGTGACGGTAAGTGTATTGAAGTTGCTTTGGATCATGGAATTCACAATGAATGGAGTTTTCTTCCCGGGATCGAGAATCTTCGAATAACCGTCGACAAGCTGGTGGCAGCCGATCCTGACGCCATATTGTTAAGCATAGGCCAGGCACAACTCCTGCAAGAGTATCAGGGTCGTCAGAAACCTACTTTGGTTGTTCGTATTGATCCGACCAACCTGTATGGTGTTCCCACCCCTGGCCATGTCTTTTGTGAGTTGATCGATGAACCGGTGGAGCAGGCATTAGCATTGGACGCGGCTTCGGTTGTAGTTAATCTATTATGGGCACCCGACCAACCGGAACTCTATCATCAGTGTATTAAGAACATTTGCCGGCTGAAACCGCATTGCGAGCGCTTCGGCATGCCGCTCATGGTTGAGCCCCTGGCCATGCACCGAGATGACACGGTTGGTTACCGGCCGGACCCCGACACGTGCAGAAACGTGGCCCTGGTCAGACAGGCTGTGGAACTTGGGGCAGACATCCTGAAGACGGATTCTTTTGAAGACCTCGATGAGTATGGCCGGATTATTGAAGCTGCGTCCGGCCGGCCAGTGCTTCCCCGAGGCGGCTCGCGGGTCTCTGATGAGGAGATCCTCCGGCGCACCTTTATCTTGATGGAGAAGGGCGCTTCCGGAATCGTATATGGGCGGAATATTTTTCAGCACCCCCGGCCAGAACGCATGGTGAAAGCCTGCAGAGCCATGGTTCATCAAGGAGCCACAGTGCAGGAAGCCATGGCTATTTTGAGTGAGTGAGCCTCATGGAAAGGATGTTGGACCACAAGTTAGCTAAAATTCATGCCGATCCTGTGTCTGCGAAGGATTTTATCCTGGCAGACGCTAAGGATGCGGATATGGCATTTGGCATTGGAGCGCCTGGCCAGTCGCCTGAATACTACGGCCAGGAGGGCAAGTTTCGTAGCCTAGCTGAATACCGGGAGCTGATACGGCAAGTCATTCGCCAGGGACTGGTGGACATTGTCCTCATGTCAGCCAGCAGCAACGAAATCCTGACCATCGAAGAACGGCTATTCGACAATTCGCCAGTCACTCCTGCCGCCCGCGCCAATGATACGACCGACATTCACGTGGGACGCGGCGTCCGCTACTGGAGGGAGGCCTCCCGTCCTTTTCGCACTGCCACGATTGATCAGATGCAATGTGGGAAGGCAGCTTGTGAGCCTGAGGAGCGTTGGATGGGAGCCGATCTTGGCTTGTACTCGGTCACTTTCAACAACGATATTCAACGCGACCTGCAGACCATCCAGGCCTATCGCGAATTCCGCATTGAGGCTGAAAAAAAAGGATTCCGCCACTTCCTGGAAGTTTTCGATCCCAATACTCCTTCGGCTGTAGAGCCCGAACTGCTGGGCCATTTCATTAATGATCACATCGTTAGATTGTTAGCTGGAGTGCCGAGAGTCGGACGACCGATTTTCTTGAAGATTGTTTATCACGGCCCCAAATTTATGGAAGAGCTGGTATCTTATGATCCACACCTGGTGACGGGAATCCTCGGAGGTGCTTCCGGAACTACCTACGATGCCTTTAAATTACTGGCTGAGTCCAAAAAATATGGTGCCAGGGCTGCTCTCTATGGCCGGAAGATTAACAATGCGGAGCATCAATTGGCATTCATTGAGTTCCTCCGACTCATTGCCGACGGCTTGATTGAGCCTGAAGACGCCGTAAGTGCTTATCATGATGTGCTTCGAAAGCTTGGGATTAGACCTCATCGCTCCTTGGAGAAAGATCTGGAATTAACTAACCCGGCGGTGAGTTACAGTGCATCAAATGGCCGTAGCGCAACGGTTTCAATTCCTTCCCCAGTTCGTTCCTCGGCACCGGGAGATCCGGCCATTCTTCCGCCTGGCCAGCTGTCTCCCGAGAACTATCCGCTAACACCGGAGGGGAAGCCGGATTTTGCCAGGTTCACTCAGAATCAGCGTCTGCGCTTCAACGAAGTTGAGCGAGACCGCATCTTTGGATCCACCCTCACGAAAAAGGGAGCGGGAGAAGGGTCCAGATGAACAGGCGATTCAGAGGGATCATCTTCGATGTGGATGGGGTACTGGTCGACTCAGAACCCTTGCATCACAGAGCCTGGAAACAGATCCTGGTGGAGTTCGGAATCACCCTAAGCGACGAGCAGTTCCACCGCCTCATGGGTAAAACTACTCACCAGATCTTAACGATGTATTTTGAGCAATATGGTATTCAGGAGGACCTCGAATTCTGGAGCTTCAAGAAGGATGAAGTTTACCGTTCCTTGGTCCACAAGGAACTGAAGCCACTGGACGGCGTGGTCTCTCTTCTGGAGTTTCTTATGTCTCGAAAGATCCGAATTGGTGTGGCGTCCTCTGCGGTGAGACAAAACGTGGAAGCAGCCCTGGATTGCCTTGGCCCGCAGGTTAGCTTCGACTCAGTCCTCTCCGTGGAGGACATTGTGCAACCCAAACCGAACCCGGAGATCTACCTCAAGGCAGCTCAGAACCTTAGGCTCCCGCCGAACGACTGCGGAGTCATTGAGGATTCCATTCCAGGCATACAATCGGCCAAAGAAGCAGGCGCGTTTGTCATCGGAATCACCACGAATGTCCATCCTCAAGGTCTTACGGCAGCCGATCTGGTCTGTTCCTCCTTCCATGAAATCCGCCTCTTTTTGGAACCGCGGTTGGGTCCGTAGGTCACAGCCGAAAAATCAAACGCGAGAGGCAAAGGCGCAGAGATATATGCTGCACGCAGGGAATACCCGGGATAAAGCTGGATCGGCATGGACCGATTGCGTAAGCTGAGTACTCAATTCTGAGATTTGTCTCTGGAATTTGGACATTTATCAAGCGTCAGGAGGCCGCTTCTTCCTTCGAGAGCCTCTATCGGGGCGTTGGACTCTAGCCCAGGGCGCCACCAGCGGCATCCTGCCGCTGCACTTCTCAAAAAATGTCCAAACCCCAGAGCGTTTCGCTGCTACTCCGCATCAGAGATTCTCTCTGCGTCTCCGCGCCTCTGCGGTAAGGCAGCAGCCAATGGCCGTGTTAGTCCTTGGTGGAATGCAGGTCAGAAAAATTCCGGGACCGAGTCAAGCCCCGGTGCGGTGAACTGACGACGAGGATTTCGAAGAACGTCTGGCGACTTTCTTGGTGTACTTCGCCTTCTTGACGTAAGAACTTCGGGTGACGGTCTTCTTGAATACCAGAGGTTCTTGACCGAGGCTTTCCAGGTAAGCTGACGGGACCCAGGAAGAAGACAACATGGCCAGTTCAGTTCGTGGCGACAAATACTCGCCCACGCCACCACTTTCTTCCATGAGATTGCGGAGGAAGTAGTCCTGCCAGTGGCGAAAAGCAGGTACTCTTCCATTGGAATTGAAAATTGCATAAATCAGCGGGCCATATTCTCGAGTATAAGCAATCCCTGCAAGAGCGCTAATCCCACCTTCTTTAGACGGATTAGTTCCGGTCTTCCCCAGGATTCCACCGAGACAGTATTGGTCACGCAAACGCCCAAACAGAGTCCCGTCATCAATTCCCGCCACAGGCAGGATATCCTGCATCTTTAGCTGGTGAGCTATCAGCCAGGAATTGAGAGCCCGGAGAATCTTCACTCCGGCTCGAGCGGTCATCCGGTTATGTTCCAGACCTGAAGGTCTTGCCACAAAGATCTCCTGCGGTTCCAGTTCCGCCGACCCTAGCAGAAACTGGCGTATGGCTTCAGGCCCTCCCAACTGGTCTCCCAACCGGTCTGCAATCTCGTTAATACTATGGGCATTTTGTAACCAAAGGATGTCCTTTAGCTTCTCCGAATCATGGCTGAGGTACTGAACTGCCGAGCTTAAGTCGATGCTCCCAGATTCTACGCACACGGTTTGTCCTGTGATCCGAATTCCAAGCCGGGTGAGGCAGCGGCGCAACTGCTGAGCAGAACTGACTGTGTTGGGAAAAGCATCAATCGCAAATGGTCCCGCGACTATCAGATCACCCTGCACCAAGTGCAGACCTCGATGCAATAAAGCGCGGCCGAACGCCATAGCGTCGCTGTGCTGGAAAACCGGATCTCCATCGCTGACCAGATAGAGATTGCCTTCCAGTTTCTTTTTCCGGGTATCCAGTTCCGAATCTCCATAAACGGCTGTGTGGAAACGGTGTTCAGGGCCCAGACGATCCAGGGCGAAATATGAAGTAGCCAATTTCATTACTGAGGCCGGGTTAAAGGGTAAGTCTGAATTGTATTCCGTGATGACCTTGGTTCCATCCAGAGTTTCGACCAGAAGACCGACGTTCTCCGGATTAAACCGATGGCGCTGCACTTTTTGAAGCTGGCTCAGGGACTTAGAGAGAACCTCACTAACCGGTCCGTCCGGCGCAGTAGACGATGCAACGGGAAGACTCAGTGCTCCCGCTCGAATACTAACTTCGGGGAGTTGCACACCACCAAGGGTTCCAAATATAACAAGGGGAATTATTATCCTTTTCATAATTGAGAGAGAATTAGCACGAATTACAATGAAGAAAGCTCTTATTGGACCGACGTTTTCAAAAAAATCAGATCGAAATGATAAATGAACCGGCCATCACTTGTAAAGCCAAATTGTCCGAATGATTTGTATTCAATCGAGTTAGCCACTAACCTATCCAATGTGCTTCCCAGGTTGTCTATCGGATTTCGTCCGCTTCAGGGTTATCTCTATTAAATAGCACCTCATAACCTCTTTAAGTTCAGAGCCGCCGATGAAAATGGCAGAGGTAGCCACAATTGATTCGTTTCTTGAATCAATCGTGGGCATTTCAAAGGTCAAAAGGCCCGCGGTAACTGCCCAAAGCGCAGTAACCGTGGCTACCAAAACCCGCATTCTGATAGAAGTCCCCATGACCTTTTCAAGCTCACCACCGCTAATGAAAATGCTGGAGGGCCCCGCTTTATCGGGGCCGCGGGTGCGACGGGTGACGGCGGTCACCCGCGCGACCCTCCACCAGGAACCTCATTTTCATGGAAGTACAGCCGGTTTCGAATCCTCAGGTCATGGATACTTTGGATAGGCGCACAGCTTCCTCCCTGATTGCTCGCAAATCCAATTTACCAGTCCCCAACAAAGGGATCTTCTCGACTTGGAAGTAACTATTAGACCGAGGCACCCATAGATTGGGAAGCCCTGAGGTTGCTATCCGCGACTGAAGTTCTCTGAGCTTCTCTTCGGAAGGCAGGCTGTGAAGCACAACAAGGCGCTCTCCCTTTCTCTCGTCGGGGACTCCGGTGACTGCAAAAGTCGGTTCAGTAAGTCCTGACAGTTCGTACAGGACCTCTTCGACCTTCAGGTGGGGCACCATTTCTCCCCCGATTTTGCTGAACCGGGACAGACGATCAGCGATTGTCAAGAAACCGTCGTCGTCCAGTTTAGCCAGGTCACCTGTCACATACCACCCATCGCGAACCACTTCGGCAGTTTTCTCCGGCCGGTTCAGATAGCCCATCATAACGTTCGGCCCTTTGACCAAGAGCAGACCGGTCATCCCCACAGGCAACGGCTGAAATGTGTCCGGGTCTACGATCTTCACGCTGATGCCGGGTAGGGGATGTCCGATGCGCCCCCGCTTCTGTCCCACCTGGAAGAAACCTCGTGCCCGAAAGTTCCGGACGTTGACCGAGACGATAGGGGAACACTCCGTGCAACCATACCCTTCCATAGGACGGATCCCAAATTTCTCCTCAAAGGCGCCAGCAATCCGTTCGCTTAATTTCTCGGCCCCCACCATCACATAATCCAAGCTGCCAAACGATTCAGGGCGGCACCGACGGATATAGCCCTGGAGGAACGTGGGGGTCGCCAAGAGGATGGTCGCCCCGTAGCGTTCGGTCAAGGCCGCAATGACACGGGCATCCAATGGATTGGGATGATAGATAGAACCAAGGCCAGTGGCTAAAGGAAACCAAAGGGTCCCTGTAAACCCGAACGAGTGGAAGAACGGCAAAACTCCAAGAATTCGGTCGCGACACGTCGTGGCGAATACCTGATCTATTCCTTCAATATTCGAGTAAACGTTGTAATGAGAGAGCATCACTCCTTTGGGGTCACCTGTACTGCCACTGGAAAAGATGATCGTAGCCAGGGCATCCACTGACCGGGAACCCTTGTGACCGAGAGTTCTTTCCAGCCATCTTAAAGGCAAAAGTAGAGCCTGCAAGATGGCAAGACTCTTATCCACCTTCCTGATTGTGGGGGCCAAATCTTCCAGGAATACCACGGGAACCGGCATCTCCAGCTTGATCTTTTCAAGAAACTTTCTGGAACTAAAAACCATTCGGACCTGGCACTGATCAATACAGGATCTCAAGATCGCTGGTAGGAGCGTGTAATTCAGATTGACGGGGATCTTACCTGCCAGTAGTGCGGCTATATTGATCACGGCGCCAGCCACCGACGGCGGCAATAATAAACCCACCATTTCTTCTTCATCCCATCGGCGCCTGAGCAGACGGGCCAGAATGATGCTGCGAATCAGCAAGCCGAAATAAGTGACCGAAGGCGTCAACCCGTCCGCTGCGGCAAATCTCCAGGGATGACGCCGAGCGAAGCGCACAAACGCTCGCTGCAGTTGACGTTGGTCTTTCTTGTGCAGGACTGAGGCTGTCGTCCCCAGTTCCTGAACAGCCTGTCGGACTTCTTCAGCCGTCGAACGCGCCGGCATAGAAGGTCCATAGCTCACTGTCACTGGACGCAGGGGATGCGAAGGGAATTTCCAGAAGAACCGCCGTTTCTCAAAACTGAAGATACTTCCCCAAACCCGGTCCAGATGGATGGGAACAATTGGAGCATCTACATTCTTCATGATCCGCTCAAATCCTTTGCGAAACGGGAGAAGCTGTCCAGTTCGGGAGATCTGGCCTTCGGGAAAAATCCCCACGACGTCTCCTTCTGCGATGCTTCGCGCCGCTTCTCGCAGCGCGTAAATCAAAGAGCGCAATCCACCCCGGCCTGAAATGGGGATCACTCGCATCATACGGGCAAAGGGCTTGACATAGGGGAGATTGTAGATCTCTTCATCCATGAGGAAACGGATGTACCTGTCAGTGGAGGCCACAAGGAGCATTGCATCCACGAAGGAGACATGATTGACGGCAAAAAGCGCTCCACCTTTGACAGGGATGTTATCCCGGCCTAATGTGCGGATTCTGTATAAGCTATGCGTCAAGAGCCAGATTACTAAACGCATCAGCGAGTCTGGAAGAAGCTTGAGAAGGTAAATTGTGGAGAACAGGGTAAGAATTGATCCCAGCATGAAAATCTTGGATGAGGAAAGTCCGACTCGAACGGCAGCCAACCAGCAAATTCCCCCGCCAAGCAGGATGCCCCCGAAGGTCATCACATTGGCCATCGCCAGCACAGTTCCACGGAGCAATGAGTCAGCCCTCTGTCGCAGCATGGTGTTTATAGGGACGACGACAAAACCCAGGTTCAGCCCAACCAGCCCCAGCAACAGAGCAGACTGCAAGAATGACCATCCATGAATCGTCAGGAGCAAGGAAGAACCGAAGGCAAGAATGGCACCAAGCGGGATGAGTCCGTATTCGATTTTGCGGCCGAAGAGACCACCAGCCAGATAACCCCCCAGGGCAAACCCGAAGCCCATACCGGCCATCATCTCAACTTCGGCGCCTACGCCGAGTCCGAGGCTCGTGGCATAGCCAATTACATTTGCAGCAAACAGGGAACCCAAGAAACAAAAAAAGGTATTGCCGATCATACCCAGCCAAAGCAGTCGATCCTGTCGAACTTCCTGGATACGATGGAGGATCAAGTGCCAAAAACTTCGCGTTGAGCTTTCTTTAGCCATCGGAATTTTATGCTGGTCGGATCATTGGGCAGCAATCCCGGCGTCTTTAAGCGCCGTCCTCAGAGCATCCTCTCTCGAAACACCGATTCCCTGATAGACAATCCTCCCATCCCGTCCAATCAAGAAAATGGTAGGAATAGCTCTGACCTGATACTGGACGGCCACTTCTTGCTCTGGGTCTGTAAGAGAAGAAAAGGAGATTTGGTTCTTGACAAGAAATCTCAGAGCGGTCTCAGGTGACTCATCTGTGATTCCCAGAACTACCAGGCCCTGATCCCCGTACTCCATCAGGAGGCGGTCGATTTGCGGCAGCTCAATTCGGCAAGGGCCGCACCATGTCGCCCAGAAATTGAGGAGGACCACTTTCCCCCGCAGGCTTTTTAAGCTTACAGAGTCTCCCTTAAGATCCTTTAGGGTAAAATCCTTAGCTATCTCTCCTTCCAAACTCCGGCGTCTTGGCTGCCTGATACTGGAAAACTGGATCTCTCGGGTTCCAGCCGGGGGCTGGAAAACGAATAGGCCCTTTGGCAACTCTTCATTAATCTTGGCAAGGCTCAATACTAAGGTCTGACGCGTCTCGAGTGTTCCGTCAAAATCTGGAGATTCGCTTCGCGTGCCTGAGATCTCCTTGAGGACCAGGTATCGTTCCTTCTCGATCCATAGTGTTCTGGGATAATCCCTCTCGCTTCCCTCTTTCTCGGTTTCCCGACTGTTGATTTCCACCAC
>DATKMG010000804.1:0-2412 GCA_035541995.1 Terriglobia bacterium | reverse complement strand
AGCTGCCGGGTACAACCTCCTCAGGCGGATATTGCGGAAAAGGTCCCTGGTTGAGGCGGTCCTTCACAAAAGGTCCGGAACCAAAATCGTATTTTTCCCAGTTGTGGGCGGGCACAAAGCCGAGGACTTGTTTTCCCCCGGTGCTGCCCATTAATCCGACAAGTCCCCCGGTCCTCAAAAAGCCTCTGCGGTTCATGAGGTAACCTCCGCGTCTATGTTGAATTGGGCATGCAGAGTATAAGATGCGTTATTCCAAGCCGGTCCTGTCATTCAGTTTGATCTTCCCATAGCCATTGTCCTTGTGCCGAGTGTTATATCAAGAAAAAGTTGGCCGTGAAGAAAAGAACACTAGAACCGGCGTTCTTTGAGTTCTACTCTAGGAACTAATCCGGTCTTACCTCCAGAAGAAGATGTTTTTGAAACTCGACATTCAGCCGTGCGACAGGACCTCTGGCCATTCCGAGGTTTTTCCCGTTCTCATAGTCAATTACCTGGTAGGACCTCTCACCCAGACCTCTCAGCTCGATCTGTCCTTTCCATTCGGTTGCGTAAAATGCGTAGTAGAGTTTCCCGTCTTTGCGGATGGCATGGGCTTCAGGCTTGTCGAATCCAATGTCATAAAGTGTTCCCAGGTACTCGCCATGGGGAAGCATCTTTTCCTTGTAGATCTTGATCCACTTGTCCCAGTACAGCACTTTTTCGGGTGTCAAGTCCAGCTTGTTCCGCTTGGCCGAGCCAACCGGCCAGGTAAAGTTCGTCCCCACTACCCCGCCGATGCCGACCGTGGAGGCAAAATCGTTGCCTCCATCGCTCATATCAACATGATCTCCGAAGTAGGCACTCGCATCGCCCATTAAGGCCTTCAGGGTTTTGCCCTTTAGGCGGATTTGCCAAGAACTCGTGGGATCGGAGGCGACTGACATATTCAAATAGGGCAAAGTGAAGAAGGAGTAAGCTGTGCCGCAAGGGCAGAACTCAAGCAATGCTTCGGGCTTGATATCTCGGGCCGTATCGTAAAGTGCCTTGAAAAAGGTGGGCATTGCTTCCACGGCGGCTTCGGGGGATGGGTGTTTATGCAGAGGGTTGTAGCAAGGTGGTGCTCCATTCATGAATTGGCCGTCCAATTTCAAGCCATCAAATCCCCACTCTTTGAGGATCTTCACGACCAGGGCCCGGTGATATTCAACCACAGCAGGATCTGCGGGGCAAAGGTACCAGGAGTTCCAATAACTAATTTTCTGCTTGGAACCATCGGGATTCAAGAGCAATTGCTCGGGATGTTTCGTGATCAATTCAGAGTTGGGCTTGACTGCCAGCGGGGCCCACCAGAGCTGAGCTTTGAAGCCCTGGGCGTGGATTCTGTCGACCATGGCCTTCATGTCCTGATCGCCGTTCTGGAACTTCTGCTTGTTGATAAACCAATCTCCTTCGGCGGTCTGCCATCCGTCATCCAGAGTGACCCATCCAAATCCCAATTTCTTGACGATCGGCAACACGTTATAGACCTGGTCCGGGGTGAAATTCCTACCGAATCCCCAAGCGCACCAGATGGGCTCAAATGCGGCATCGGGAGATGGCTTAAATGCAAAACCTTGTTTGACCATGACACGACGATATTCCGCCAGGGTCTGAAAGTAGTCGCCCTGGTGGACGGCCACGAATGTCCGAAATGTTTTCAGCGTGCCTCCGGGCCTCAGCGTTTCGAGCCGCTTAAAGTTGACCGCAACTGTGGCCAGTTGCTGGCTTGGCATGGTGACGGGCAGTGAAATCAGCTTGGGCGACAACTCCAAATGCCCCACGCCGATTCCTATGTCCCTTCTCCAAACATCAACAATCGGTGTGCCGCCACCGTAATCGGTGGCGTTCATCCCCATGTAATTGTCCTGTTTAAAGCCGACCTTTAGCGGAAGAATCCAATCAGGACGCGACTCGTAAGAGCCGCTCTGGTAAGACCAGAAGGCAGGGTCAGTAGCGATTTGTGGTGACGCGATGGAGTAATGATGATTTGTCCAACTGCTGATTGAAAGAGGAGTACCACCGGTGTTGGTGTATTGAACTTCGAAAAAAGCCATGCGCGGAAAGTCCTCATAGAATGTAACACCCACAGACTTTCGCAGGGAGGGGGCGGTTCCGGTAACGATGAATCGCTCTCCAGATCCGAATTGGTCATTTACGACTTCACGTTTCTGGCTGTCCAGTTTGAAATCCGCAAGGTCGTTTCCGGAAATCGTGACGAACTCCGAGGGCGCAAAATCTCCAATCCGAATTTCTTTCCCATCAAACCGGGCCACGACACGAGTATGCATGAGCTGATTGAATTCGATGCGAATGTGCTTACCCTCGACCTTGCCCGCTTCCGATCTTGCCCATTCGCAGGCAATCAAAAGGCATAAAGGAACGGATGTCACATAT
>DATKMG010000803.1:0-8477 GCA_035541995.1 Terriglobia bacterium | reverse complement strand
TTCGCCATTGAAATCATTGTTTCCAACCGTGACAGGGCATCTCGGGGAGAGTTCGCATGAATCGTTGTCAGTGAACCATCGTGACCTGTATTCATGGCCTGCAGCATGTCCAGGGCTTCTTCGCCACGAACTTCGCCAACAACAATTCTGTCTGGTCGCATTCGCAACGTATTGATGACGAGTTGTCGCTGCCGAATTGCTCCTTTGCCCTCGATGTTGGGAGGACGAGTCTCAAGACGAACCACATGCACCTGATGAAGCTGAAGTTCCGCAGCATCTTCAATCGTGACGATGCGTTCGTCCTCGGGTATATAGCCGGAAAGGATATTCAAGAGAGTGGTTTTTCCCGAACCAGTCCCACCAGAAATGAGGATGTTGAGCCTGGCCTTCACTATCCCCTTCAATAGCTCCAGCATGGCAGGAGTCAGACTGTTGTTGTTGAGCATGTCATCGGCAGTCAGCGGGGTCGTACCGAACCGCCGGATTGAGAGAATGGGTCCGTCGATCGCAAGGGGAGGGATGATCGCGTTGACACGGGAGCCGTCCGGCAGACGAGCATCAACCATTGGCGAGGATTCATCGACTCTGCGACCTACTGCCGAGACAATCCGGTCAATGATCTGCATCAAGTGTGGATCGTCCTTAAATCGAACATCCGTAAATTCGAGTTTTCCCTTCCGTTCTATGTACACATGCTTATGGGTATTGACCAAGATGTCCGAAATGGATGAATCCTTCAGGAGAGGCTCCAGTGGGCCTAGACCTAGAACTTCATCCAGAACTTCATTAACCAGCTTCTCCCTTTCCAACAGACTAAGCGGAGTCGTTTCCTCCACCACCAGGCTCTCTACAATCTTCCGGATCTCATTGCTGAGGACAGGCTTGGTCAGGCTGGCAATGCTTTCGAGATTGAGTTTGTCTAGGAGTTTACGGTGAATGCTATGTTTGAGCTCGAGAAAGTGGTTGGTCGATACTGTCGTCGTAGTCCGACTCAACCGCTCGTTCCAGGAAGGACGTTCGCTTTCAGGGGCTATGTCTTTGCCGAACAATTTTGTGTCACCCATTTGCCGTTACCTTTTTTTCAACCTTCTATTAGGCTCAATTTTGTACGTTGTACCGCAATCATTTTTTCAGGAAACCCAGCAGCCCTTTTTTCTTCTCCTTCTCAGGCAACTTAAGCGGCTGGATCTTGGCGACATGCTGAACAAACTGAGTAAAGGAGCTTGCAATCTCAGTATGGTTGATACTCGAGAGCGGGACACCACTATTAACTGAGTTGATTATGGTGGGCCAGTCATTGGGAAAGAACCAATACACCGGGAAGTTCAGGGTTTCTTCAATATCCTTGCCCCTGATTTCCAGACTCTTCTGGTAGCGGTTAATCAACAGTTGGATCTTTTCTTTCTTGTAACCCATCCGCTCGAAGATCGAAAGACAACGCTGTGCATTTCTAAGTGAAGGAAGATCAGTGTTCGAGATCAGGAATATTGTTGAAGACTGATCCAGAGCTGCTACCGTATAGTCGTCGAAAGAATTGGAGGTATCCACCACTACGTATTCGTAGTTATTCTTCAGGAACTGAAGAATCTGTCCTACCTGGGCCGCGCTCACCGACTCTACTTTGTCCAGAGAATCCGGTGCAGCCAGCACATCAAGCCCTGAAACGTGTCTCTTAACGAAACCTTTGAGAAGGGAGGGATCCATGCGGTGGATATTATCTGCGACATCCACAATATTAAAGGAGGGTTTGAGCCCGAGGAATAGCGAAACCTCACCCAACTGCATGTCTAAGTCCACAAGGATAGTTGGCTTCTTTGTTTGTTCTGCAAGGCTGACCGCAAAGTTTGTCGATACTACGGTAGAGCCGGTTCCTCCCTTGGCGCTGAAAAAGGTGAAGCACTTGCCGTATCGCTTCTTATCCTTGTTCACCAGTGTGTGCACTTTGCTGACCCTGCCAATGGCTTCAGACAAGGGTTTGGTTTCGACTGGCCTGGAAAGGAATTCTTTGGCCCCAGACCGCATCGAGCGAAGAATGGTTTCAGCATCATTGTTGTTCCCTGCAACAAAGACCTGGCTATGTTTTGAAATCTCGACAATCTTCTCTAGGGTAAGAATCCCCTGTTCCTTGTCGGGTGCGAGGTCAATAATGACGATATCCGGTTCCATGGAACGGATTTCGTCAAATATCCAGCTATCCAAGGCAGAATAAAAGCTATTCAGCTCAGCTCGAATTTCGATCTGGTCTGATCCTTCCAGCAGATTCCGGACATGTTCCCGGAATTCCTCGTCTGGACTAACGATAATGGTCGATAACATTTGCCCGAAGTTCTCCAAGCTTAAGACCGCATTTGATTCTTTCTGGTATCTTCCTTGGCCAGCCCCAGTCTTAAAAAATAATCGCTAATTACCCCTTCGGGGTACTCCCCTGGGGCCCTTGCGCCGCTGGCTGTCCTCCCTCCACTTTGCCTGATTTGCCGTCGAACTTCTGCGGATCCAAGAAGGGCTTAGGCGTTTCGGGTAGAGGAGGCACTTGATCCGGATTGAGAGGCTTCACTAGCTTCGGAGTCACCATAACCATCAACTCGGTCTTCGATTTCTGCAAGGAGCGGCTTTGGAAAAGCTTGCCCAGAACCGGAATATCCCCGACAGCTGGAATCTTGCTGAAGATTTCTGTAACTCGATTGTCGATCAGGCCGGCAATGGCGAAGCTCTGGCCGTCGGCGAGCTCGACTTCCGTCTCTGATCTGCGGGTACTGAGAGCAGGAATGAAGAAGCCACTGACCGTTACGGCGTTCGTGTAGTCCAGGGCACTCACTTCAGGTCGCACTTTGAGGCGAATCTTGCCGCTCGGAAGTATGGTGGGAGTGAAGTTCAACCTGACCCCAAACTCCTTGAACTGGATCGTGACCGAATTCAGATTCTGGCTGCTCTGTACGACCGGGACAGGAAATTCCCCGCCTGCCAGGAAACTGGCTTCTTTTCCGTTCGAAGCCAGCAGATTTGGCTCTGCCAAAATCTGCAGCAGGTTTTTTTGCTGCAGGGCTTTTATGACCGCCCCAAAGTTCAGATCGAACCGAAAGAAGAAGATATTGAGCAAGTCTTGAATGGTCTGCTGCGTCGTGAATCCGGGACCATGGGGAGGATTGACCGTGTTCAGGTTGAGATTGCTAAGGGGTGCCCCGAACTGTTGCGTGGTCGTTTGCCCGAGCGTGTTTAGTGCACCCGTGCTGAAAAGATTGACGCCCAGCTGCTGAAGCGCGATACGATCCACATCAGCGAATTTGACTTGAAGCAAGATCTGTTCGCTGTCAGGAGGCGGCGGCAACATCAGCATGTTGACCACTTTGGTTGAAAAGGCTCCTGCGATCTCCACTGATTTCTCCACAACTCTCGGGTCACTGGCATTTCCGGAAAGCACAATTGCCCCTTTGGCTGTCGAAACATTCAGATTCTCTGTTGGGAACTGATCTTCCAGTTGTCGCTGCAACAGGGAGACATCGGCTTCCACGACCAGGTCGTAACTGGTGGTTTTTCCATTCCGGTCCCATAAAATCAGACTCACCAGTCCCGGGGTCTTGCCATTGATCAAGACTTGTTGCGGTGAGATGACGACGGCATCAGCAACGGTTTGATCTGTGACAGAAACCCTTCCTATGGGATCGGCTGTGTTAACGATGATGGACTTTGAGGCAATGACGGTCAATTGTGGAACATCTGAAGTCGACTGTTTCTGCGATTTTGCTCCCTGGGCCAAGATCTCCACAGTAGAGAAAGCGGCCATCAGTGCTCCAGCGACAAGTAATAATAGGGCAGAACGATTGACGTTCACCCGATGATGAGAGGCGACTGGTAGTCTCAAGATCACTCCTCCTGGTTAACAATAACTTTCAAAACTGATTCTATGAATTGACATCTATCTATCCTGGCAAACCGCTGAGAGTTTGCTTTCAGCGGTCAGGGCGTTGCTTCACATCTTGTCGTAATAAATTCAAATTACCTTAGTGTAATCTTCATCCCGACTCGCTAGAATTTCACGTTGGATCTTTGGTCTCCCTTTATCACCTCGATGTTGACGGCAGGAGCCACCGGTGGAGCGGCTGGTGCCGCAATAGTGGGTGCGACTCTCCTTTGTGCCTTGCTTGGGGGAGGGGGCGGTGGTGCGCCTCCGCGCATCAACTGACTTAACTGAATGCCGCGGGTTTTGGCTTCCTCTCCGTCCAGCGGGTTCCGCAAGGCTAGCTGGAATTGTCCTTGAGAACTAGCACTGGTCAATTTTTCTATGTCTTCAGGAGTGGCCAACAGTGTCACCACAGTCACTGTCTTGGGCTTGCCTTCTGCGTCCTTCTGAATATCCTGGGCAGCACTGACCACCTCCACATTCTGCAGGACAATCTTTGTCATCGGTTCGTTGGACCCGACAGGACTGCCGGTCAGAACCACATCGACTCGGGTTCCTGGCAGCACATATCCCGCGACTCCGATGATCTCGTTGGCCCGAATCGACAAGGCCCTCTTCCCAGTTGGGATGATGGGAGGCAACCCGGCTCCGACCCCTTTGGGAGCTAGCTTTGACTCCAGAATCGGTTCGTTCTCTACCAGCGGCTGGACCACACCACGATCAATAAGATCATCTTTTTTCTCGAAGTATCCTGTTGGCAGATCTGTGGCCGGCCATGGGACAAACTTCAGGTCCTGGTCCTTCAATCGTGCGCCCAGTTGGAGCTTGCTCGCAGCTACCACAATGTTCTTTTCCGGAGTCTTGACGACTTGGACTGGGCGTGTGCGCAAGTAGTTGTAGACGGTGAAACTCAAGAGTCCGCCCACCAGGACAGCAACGATCAATACGATCAAGATTCTCGCCCTATTCATGAATCACTCCTTTTCAGAAAGATGACGATTCTACTTTTTGACATTAGATCTGGCCTGCTGATTAGAATTCCAATCCTGGAATCCACTGAAGCCATACCGCTAGACTCGTTCCCAATGCAATTGCGACGCCATAGGGTAATTTGATCAGCGACTGGTTTCGAATGGTGAGGTTAGCATCGCTGCTGGCTCCTGCGATAACCCAACTCTGGATCAAGATCTTCATATTGCGAAAAGTCTGTATGACAGCCTTTCTTGCAATCATGACTGTCACCGCTATCACTCCGCCGACAATAGCTGTCCAGATAAACGCGAAAAAAACCAATCGTGGGCCCAATATGGCTCCCACTGCAGACAGCAATTTGACGTCCCCTGCTCCCATCCCCCCGAGCAGATACCAGAAGATAAGGAGGAGAAAACCTAGTCCCAGTCCTTTAAGGCTCGACATCAGGCCGCTCCATCCAAAGAAGCCTCCATTTAAAACCAGTCCCAATATAATGGATGGAAGGGTCAGCCAATTGGGGATCCTACGCACTTGAATATCGGAGATAGCCGCTGATATTACACAAACCAACGAAACACCGAAAAGGATCCTGTTCATGGAAGAACTCTGCTAACCGAACTCAAGGCAATATCACTTAAAAACAGACGGTTCGACTTTTAGGAGACAACAGGGGTTGGGGGCTGAAGCATCGAGATAACGTCCAAGGAAATTCGACGCGACCCTTACCCTTCGAGGAGAGATATCGGCAGGTGTGTGCCAGCAGATTACGTTTTCGTAATCACAGATGCAAAAAAAAATCCAGCGGCATAAGCCGCTGGATTTGTTACTAGAAACAATCGCAGTTTAGGAACCCGCGGTTAATGTGCTACCAGAACGGCTGAACACGCTGTTTACGGCACTGCCCAAGAACGGCAATACAGCGATCGCTGCCAGGGCCAGGAATACGAGCAACAAAGCATACTCCACCAAGTCCTGTCCTTCTTCATCCTTTACAAAACTCTTGAGTAGTTCCAGCATAGTTTTTTCTCCTTTTTGAGATTGAGTCTTTCCTTAATTAGAATAATCAGCTCTTAAAGCACCTTTCTGAATCATCTGCTCTCTCGGGTTCCGACATCCCCTCCTATCTGGGAACGATTGGTCCCTTTCGGACAGGGAGTTACTCAAATCCGCGTCGTACGCCACTTCCAGATCCCCTGGCTCCTTCGCAATTGTTATTGAGCAACTCCGTTTCCAAATGCACCTTTCACCGTCTTTCTTAATCCCAGCAACTGAAAAGAGAAACCTCTATCCACATCGGCAGCTAGCTTCCAAGGATTAGATTCAGAAGTTTCTTTCTGTTCGTTGCCATTCATTTGTCAAGCTCCGAGCTCCTCTGGTCCAATGCCTAATGCCAGGTGCTGGCATATGAATCATACAGGCATTATCGGTGGCTGTTGAGTCAAGGTCAATTGCTCGAAGGTGGGATTCTGGTGTCGCCATTCGAAGGATTCTTTAAGGATTGGCTCATACCAATGTGCTACTACCAAAGAGGTATGCAGGCTGACTTTGGCCTGGAACTGCCTCATAACTAATTGTCAGGATTGCCGATTTTGAGGCAGGACAATTTCTGCCCGGTATCAATTCAGATCATTTCCGGGCAGAAGAACCTCAATCTGACATGGGCTCGTTTGCATGTGTCGTGTCTAGTAGCTCCAGAGGTTCCTCTAACCAAGCCGGAATGCCCGACCGAAATAAAGAGACGACGGTTCGCAGACATTCACCTCTTCCTGAATGGATGACTCAGCTTAGAATGAAGTAACGTCTCAGTGCACACTCCAAATAGTACCCACGCAAATAATTCGATAAGGCTTCAGGAATGGAATTCCGATGAGTTTTGAGGAAATAGCGAAGGCCTTGTGAGGAGTGCAGACTGATCGAACTGCCCAAGTTGGCCCTGTTCGATCAAATAATCAGAAGAACGGAATAACCCGGAAATGGCAATTTGCAGGAATTGCGGTCAGAAAATCAGCTGGTATCTCTTCAAAAGAGATCTATGCTCTCAATGCCTGAAGTCATGGAAACCGCCGGATGGACAGACTGAGCTTGTCTCCGGTGACGCACCGGAACTGGAGAACGTCAGTGGCTCGGTTGATTATTACGATCTTAACAATTTGCTTTCCTCAATTCACATCAAAGAGGTGGCAAATGAAGAAACTCATCTGTTTACCAAAGTGTGGGCTCCCCGAGGCTATTCAATTAAGCCTTTCATTGCATCTGCCAGTATCCACGCCGGGCTGGTTTGCTTGATCTACGGGATGTCGGGACTGACATGGCAACAACCCTTACCCCTGACAAGGGAAGCTTTGGAGCGGGAGTACAACATCACCTACTATCGACCTTCGGACCTTCTGCCTACGATTAGGTCTCCCAAAGAGGGACCAAAAACTCCTGCAGGTCGCAAAAAGAACGTCATGCCTCCTAAGGGCAGCACCGCCTTTCACCCGACCCAAATAGTTCAATCAGCACCTCCGAAGGCCGACAATCCTAGCCAGACAATTGTCCAACCCAACACCCCAAATACTGCGATTAAGCAGGAAGTGAAGGTACCCAATATCGTCATCTGGAATGTCGAGGATACTCGGATCGAAACCATTCAGATGGCACAGAAGCGCATATCTTCTCTACTGGACTCCAAGCTCAACGCGCCACAGGCTCTCATGAAACCGCCAGATCCTGAAATGAAGAACTTCGAACGAGCCTTATCCGAACTGCGGTTGGGCAAGAGTGAAGTACTTAACCAAAATCCTAAGCTGGCCCTGACTCCCGGTGCATCCCCGGAATGGAAAATCGGGTCTGATCCCGACGGTTCGGTGACCAGAACTGCTGAACGGCCATTGTCAGACATGGGGATCACCAAGGTTACGACCCTCAGCCAGAACTCCAAGCTGATGCCCGCTCCAGGCGCATCTCCGGAATGGAGAATCGGAGCCGACTCAGATAATTCGACCCCTTTCGTGAATGTCCCCAGTGCACTGGCAGGGAATGGAAATTTGCGGAATTTGGTCGTTCTTAGTGCCAATCCTGGCCTTCCGGGTCCTGGGGGCATCAGAGTTCCTCCCGGTAATCGGACTGGTGAATTTTCTATCTCCCCCGACGGCAACCGAGCCGGCTCCCCCAATGGCATTGACGGAGGTGAACTGGACGGCGGCGTTCCAGGCGGTGGTGGCAGTGGGAAAGGAAGTGGTAATGGATACGGCAGTGGGGGCGATATTGCCCAGATTCAGATACCGGGGGTCTCGGTCCAAGGAGGAGGTTCTGACGAAACACTCACAATTGCTGGACCAGGTCGACGCCCTCGAGCCTCGGTAACCTTCAGCAAAATGGTGACGATCGATGAGCCCGGAGACAGTTACAACATTACGGTGGTCGAGGGGCACTCTGGTGGTGCTGGACTGGGCGTTTATGGGGTCCTTTCAGGAAAAAGGAATTACACGGTGTTTGTGCCGATGCCGGGCGGCCGCTGGATCATGCAGTTCTCTGAAATACCCGAATCACAGCCTCTGCCTACTGTGGCTCCGGTGTCGGGCTCTCAGTTGTACGTCAGCCCCGGAGATACCCTGGTCCAGCC
>DATKMG010000802.1:0-47573 GCA_035541995.1 Terriglobia bacterium | reverse complement strand
GTTCTCCTTCCAGGTAATCACAATAGAAGAATTTCAGAGTCACGTGCTTTTCAGGATATTCATAGGAAATCGTGTCGAGAAGCTTTTGAATCCCGACTCTGACATTCAGCTCCTCATTGACCTCTCGGACCAAGCACTCCTCGAACGATTCACCCGCTTCACGCTTTCCACCCGGAAACTCCCAATAGCCGGAAAGGTGAGCGTTTACATCCCGCTGGGAGATCAGGATCCTTCCCTGACGCCAAATGATGGCGGCAGCCACTTCAATATGGGGCTTCATTGAATTTCCGATTTCCGAATGGCGATTTTAGATTTCAGAATCCTACCTTCAATTCATCGTTCATTGGCAACCCGCTAAGGTCGGAATTCTTCCCCGCGCTTTCGCATCTTTGCGTCATGTTCTTGGTTTGGGCCACACGCCGCGTTAAATCTTCGAGGTAACGAATCAGGACTCAGATTCTTTCCTGGACTGCCAATCGGCAATCGCAAATCGGAAATCGAAAATGGATTTCATCCATGGTGTTCCAGATACCGCTCTGCGTCTATGGCTGCCATGCAGCCACTGCCGGCGGCTGAGATGGCCTGCCGGTAGACGGAATCCTGGACATCCCCTGCAGCAAATACGCCCGGAATATTAGTCTTGCAACCGTCGTGAGTGAGGATGTATCCGTTGGGATCCATCTCAAGTTGTCCTTCGAAGATAGCAGTGTTCGGGGTATGGCCTATGGCTACAAATACCCCGTCACAGGGGAAATCATGAACTTCACCTGTTTTCAGGTTACGGAGCTTCACTCCCCTGACTGTTCTGGCTCCAACATCATAGACCTCTTCGACGACCGCATCCCAAATGAACTGAATCTTAGGATTGGAAAATGCCTTGTCCTGCATGATCTTCGAGGCCCGCAGGTGGTTTCGCCTGTGGACAACACTCACCTTGCCTGCAAATCGAGTGAGGAAAATAGCGTCTTCAATAGCCGAGTCGCCACCACCAACTACAATGATCTCTTTGCCACGGAAAAAGTAACCGTCACAGGTGGCACAAGTAGATACGCCGTAGCCAATCAACTTTTTTTCCGATTCCAAACCCAACAGTCTGGCTGATGCACCAGAACAGATAATCAGCGTCTTGGCCTCGATTTCCTGGTCATCGGTGGAAATCAGGAACGGTCTTCTGGAACAGTCCACCTTTGAAACATAAGCTTGAAGTACTTCACCGCCAAAGCGTACCGCCTGCTTTCTCATTGCCTCCATAAGGTCCGGACCCATAATCCCTTCGGGGAATCCTGGAAAGTTCTCGACTATTGTCGTGGTGGATAGTTGCCCCCCCACTTCGAGGCCGGCAATCAGCAGCGGGTTCAAATTAGCGCGAGCTGAGTAAATGGCCGCCGTATAGCCAGCTGGGCCGGAACCTATAATGACTACATTACGCATATCGACTCTCCTCGATCGACAACCATTAACGCCAGGAAACCTGAGGCCACGAATAAGAGATTAATGCGGGCAGGGGTCAGCCAAAGGGAGTTCGGGACACAATGCTGTCTGCTGCCTGGGTTTCCCTTTGATTCCGCTGAGTCCGAGCTAAGCGATTGCTTTGCGGAGTTGCCTCTTCAGGCGGTGGATTTCTCGCCGGACCTGCTTCAACTGAGTGTGATTATGAGCCGCCAGCACCTCGTCACGCTTCTTCTTGACCTGTCGGATCTGAGCCTTGATAGCCGCTTTCTCAGCGACCTTAGCCACGTGGTGCTCGTGCATGTCGAGGTTCAGTGCCTTACAGAGGGCTACCAATAGGTCGGCTTTATGCATCTGGGTGTGTCCTTGGACTGCGTCGTGTTGAATGCCGGCAGCAATGTCCCTGAGCTCAGCAACGGTTTTCTTCTTCAGTTCCTCATATGAATACGCCATAGCGCTTGTTCCCCTTTCTTCCGTCCTCCCTTTTACCAGAAACTAAGGAAGAAGGTCAACGAGCATGAGCATAATAGCTTCGATCAGAGTCCCGATGCTGCGTTTCTGCACGTTATTTTGTTTGCGCCCCGCAGCGCCAACCAGGATTGACAATTCTTTGTCCTATCCGGTAGCATGGTGAATTTGCGGATTGGGTCGGGGTTCTGCAAGGTAATGGCTCCACCCTTTAAGAGGCTGGTTCCGGTATGAGATCGGGTGTCCGAATAAAAAGGGTGACTACTTCGGTTTTGCCGACAAGGCTGGGGCGTTTTCAAATCATTGGTTATGAAGCCGCGATTCGAAGCCAGCGACGGGCTTACGTGGTTTTATTGAAGGTAACTTCCGAATTGCCATCGGCTCCTTTAGTTCGGATCCATTCCCAGTGTCTGACTGGGGATGTGTTTTCTTCCCTTCGCTGTGATTGTGGTGACCAATTGAAAATGGCCCTGCGTGCCATTCAGCGCGCCGGCAACGGTGCACTCATCTACCATCCGGAAGAGGGACGTGGCATCGGGATTCTGAATAAGCTTCGAGCATATGAACTTCAGGACCAAGGCGCCGATACAGTTGAGGCCAATCGGAGGCTGGGTTTTGCCGATGATGAAAGGGACTATTCGGCTTGTGCAGAGATCCTAAAGGACCTCGGTTTCCTACGGATTAGCCTACTCTCCAATAACCCTGATAAGATGAAGGCTCTTGAGCGGGCCGGCATTCGGGTCGTTCGAATGGTATCTATTGAAGTGCCTCCCCGCCGCTCTAGCCGCCACTATCTGAAGACCAAAAAAGAAAAACTAGGACATCTTCTCTCCAAGGTCTGACTGCTTGTTGTCCGCGCATCGGTCTGTCACCGCACTCTTAGACCTCGACGATCTGGATTGAGAGATTGGGTATGATTTACGATTTGGACGCTATGAAGTGCCCCCTTCAAGTACTGGCGCTCGTGCTCTTGTCATTGACCGTTGGGGGCTGCAGTGTCTTGAAATCCCCGGAGACCACAGGACCGGTCCTGGAGGATCAAATGGCGCCGGACTTCAGCTTTTCTTCGTCGTCAGGCAGAGTTGCGTCTCTCAGGGATTTTCGGGGCCGGGTGGTCCTGGTCAACTTCTGGGCTACCTGGTGCGCACCCTGTCGAGAGGAAATGCCGTCCATGAACGATCTCCATCAAGTGCCGGGCTTTGATCAGTTAGCCATCCTGGCCTTCAGCGTCGATCAATCCTGGGATGAGGTCAACCGTTTTATGTCGGAGAATCACTTCACTTTGCCCGTCTACGCTGATTTTGACCGTAAGATCTCCACGCTCTATGGCACCCACAAGTTCCCCGAAACCTACATCATCGACAAGAAGGGGAAGGTTGCTTTCAAAGTAATTGGCTCAACCAATTGGATGGATTCAGAAATGTTGTCTTACCTGCGTCGACTAATGGCAGAACCTGGCTGATTGAGGGAATCCGATCCGTACTTCACGATGGAGGACTACCAATGGCAACAGAGGGGTAGGTTCGCACGGCGGGTGCTACCCTTGTCTTGAGCTCTCGATGAAGAACCTTGGCCTTATAGCCGTGAGCGGCCATCAGCCTGTGAATTTCATTGCCGATCATTACCGAACGGTGTCGCCCACCCGTGCATCCCACGGCAATCGACAGGTAACTTTTCCCTTCTATCATGTAGTTTGGAACCAAGAACAGCAGGAGGTCGGAAAGGCGCTTGAGGAACTCGTGGGTCTGCGGAAAGGACTTGATATAGGCGACGACCTCTTTGTCCTGCCCGGTGCGGTCCTTCAGGGTTTTCACGAAATTCGGGTTCGGAAGAAAACGGACATCGAAAACCAGGTCCGCCTCCAGAGGGATCCCGAACTTGAAACCAAAGCTGATGATAGAAATCAACAGCGGCTCGTTGAAGGATTCGGTGTGAAACTTGTCGGCAATGTAGCGCCGCAATTCATGGACGTTGAATCGGGTCGTATCGATGACCGTATCGGCTAGTTGCTGAATGGAAGCCAGACGTTCCCGTTCTTCCCGCAAGGCAACCCCAATAGGTCTATCGTGAGTCAAGGGATGCGGGCGGCGTGTTTCACTGTACCGCCGGATCAAGGACTCATCCGACGCCTCCAGATAAACAAGGCAAACGCCCAATCCGGATTTCTTCAATTTGCGGACGACCCTGGGGAGTTTTGAGAACTCGGCTCCTTCTCTGACATCGACCACAATGGCCGCGCGTTTGATGTCTGCTCCCGCCCGACTGCAGAGCTCCGCGAACTTGAGGATCAGGTCGACCGGGAGATTGTCAACGCAGAAGTAGCCCATATCTTCAAAGGCCTTTAAGACCGTGCCTTTCCCAGATCCGCTCAAGCCGGTGATAATCACGAACGGCGGCCTGCCGGACCGTTTGGAGCTGAAATGTCTCACGACTCGATTAATCCAAAATTGCCATCTTTGCGTCGATAGAGGATGCTGACCCGTTCCGACTCGGAATCTCGAAAGACCAGAAACTCGCCCTTGGACTGAGAGACCTCTTCTACGGCCTCTTCAACCGTCATCGGTTTAGGGGAAACAGATTGCGACCGTATCACGCGGGGAGTGCCCGGAATGACCGTGGCGGGCTGGCTCACCTCCCCGGGGGCAGCTGCAACCGGGCTGGTGCCAGGTTTCCGCTTCTTGGCGATCTTCTTCCCTTTGTGTTTGAGCGCTTGCCGCTCTATTTTTTCCAGGACGGCATTGATCGAGGAATACATGTCATGGGTCTCTTCCAGCCCGTTGAATTTGAAGGATCTCGACTTGAGATTAATCTCCGCAATATGTCGGTACTTCTCTACAGTCAGAATCACATGAACGTCGATGGCCTCGCCCAGGATTTTCCGAATCTTGCGCAAGTGGTTTTCCGTGAATTCCTTGATGGCCAGGGTGATCTCGACTTGCCTGCCCGTGTATTCAACTTGCATGTTAGCCTCCCTGAGAGATTTGACGCTCGCGTTCCGAATGAACTGTGATGCTCTCCTTCCTCCGGCAGAGAGGCCCCGCCAGGGAGAAGTGACACATGATTCCGGATTTTCACTGATTTGGGCGATCGAGTGACAAGAGGTCCGAGGTCTTGATCTTAACTCTACGCTGGTGAGTACTGGGGATTTTCAAATCTTCCCGGTACTTGGCGACAGTCCTCCGCGTGACCATAATGCCCTCATCATTTAGGATTTTGGTAATCTGCTCGTCAGTGAGAGGTCTGGAGTGGTCTTCCTCTTCGATCAGTTTCTTCACTTTGCGTTTGGCCGTAATGAGAGGAATGCCAGTTCCGGCTGGTCCTTGTACTGCTTCGGAGAAGAAAAAACGGAGCTCGTAGACTCCGTGCGGGGTATGTGCGTACTTATTGGCAACAGCACGGCTAACCGTGGAGGGATGCACACCTACCTCCTCAGCGACATCCTTAATCATCATCGGACGCAAATAATCAATCCCCTTATCCAGAAATTCCACTTGTCGCCGAACGATAGCCTCGCAAACCCGAAGGATTGTCTGCTTGCGCTGCTCAATGTTCTTGATGAACTGAATGGCCGAGGAATACCGCTCCTTTACGTAGTCCCGCACTTCCTTGGATGAGCCGTCCTGTTCGATCATCTTCTTGTAGGTGGGACTCAGCCGCAACTGGGGTATGTCATCTTCATTGAGAGCCACGGAATAGCCGTCATCGACTTTGACAAAAAAGACGTCAGGCTCAATCAATCGGTTCTCGGTTTTGTTGTATCGCTGACCGGGGCGCGGATCCAGATGCCTGATCACTTTCACCTGGGCCAGAATCAGGCTCAACGGCCGTCCCAGGGCCCTTGCGATTTCCTGGTACTGCTGGTTTTGCAGCTGTTTGAGATTCTGGCGAACAATTTGCGCAGCCACCGAATTCTCTTCCCCAACATGGGCCAGCTGGATTAACAGGCATTCCGCAAGGTCACGAGCTCCCACTCCCGCCGGGTCGAAACTTTGAATGACCTGAAGAGCCGCAGTCACATCCTCGATTTTGTGCTCCCCCGTGCTGGCAATTTCTTCCAGTGTGGCCGTAAGGTAGCCATCCTCGTTAAGATTTCCAATAATCGAATAGCCGGCATCTGCGATGGCAGGCTCCAGGACCGACAAGCTTAACTGCCACTGCAGATGATCGTAAAGCGTTGTGGGTTTGGCTAGAAAATTCTCGAAGGAAGGCTTTTCGACGATTTCGGAAGGCATCTGGGTCCGAAAGCCTGGGTCCAGGTAATCGTCAAAAAAAGAACCATAATCAATTTCCTCGAAGGGATCCGCGGGCGGGCCCTCGGTGGAGGTGGCAACGGCAATGACCTCTTTATCAGCAGGATCAGTGGCCCGCTCCTCTTTGACCTGCACCTCTTCGGTTCCAGGAGTTGCTTCGGCTTCCTCCTCGAGTACCGGATTCTCCATGAGTTCCTGGGAAATCATTTCCGTCAATTCCAGCTTGTTCAAGGCCAGGACCGTAACCATCTGCACGAGTCCCGGCGTCAGAATTTGCTTCTGGGCGAGCTTGACGTTAAGTTTCTGCTCCAGGAAAGCCATGGTTGGTTAATCTAATCGAAAACCTTCGCCTAGGTAAAGTCGTTTGACCTGCTCGTCGGAAGCTAATTCTCCGGGAGTGCCGGAGCGAAAGATTTTGCCTTCGTTAATGATGTATGCCCGATCGGTCACTTTCAGTGTCTCCCGAACGTTGTGATCGGTGATGAGGATTCCGATTTGTTTGGACTTCAGGTGGTTAATGATCCTCTGTATGTCCAGGACAGCAATCGGATCGATGCCGGCAAATGGTTCATCGAGCAGAATGAAGAAAGGGGAAATGACCAGAGATCGAGCGATTTCCACGCGGCGTCTCTCCCCTCCAGACAGCATGTAGCCCTGGTTCTTCCGAACATGGCTGAGGCCCAATTCCTCGATCAGTTCATCCAGCCGCTCTCTCCTCTGCTTGCCATTCAGGGGAAGAGTTTCCAAGATCGCCAGAACATTCTCCTCCACCGACAACTTCCGAAACACCGAGGGTTCCTGGGGAAGATAGCTGATTCCGCTTCTCGCCCTCAGAAACATCGGCAGGTGAGTGATCTCCCGGCCATCAAGAAACACCTGACCCGTGTCAGGAGCAGCCAATCCCACGATGATGTAAAAAGTCGTAGTTTTGCCGGCGCCGTTCGGACCCAGCAGCCCCACCACTTCACCCTGCTTGATTCCGAGCGAGACATCATTCACCACCCGGCGTCCTTTGAAGGACTTCACCAGGTTTTCAGTTTTCAAGATCTGCATCAGCGCCTAACGTGCGACGTTCTGCCTCGTGATGGTGCGCATCTCGGAATCGCCTTCGACCGCAATCCTATCATCATTCAGATGCATTGTCAACCGAGGGCCGGAGCTGAAACCCCGCACTGGATCTATGATTCTGGGCAGTCCGCCCGTCAAAACCACCATGCCGTCCGCAGCAAAATATTCGGCAGTGTTGGAGAAGGACCTGCGTCCTTCCTGCTGAATCTTGACGTTTCCCTGGGCTAACATGCGCGAGATCGTGGTCTGGTCCCCCTCCTTGCTCAGGAAAAGATCAGCCTGGTCAGCAGTCATCTGACCCATTGAGCTGATCACCTTCACGCGGGTCTCGAACCGGGCTCGCTGCAGGTTGTCTTCATAAACGAGCTGAGCAGCCTCGGTCATCACGGGACCTGAATTCGACTGACGTTGGCCATGCTGGGGCTGGGGTTTCAGGTGAAAGACCGTGTGGACATCGGTTTCCGCGACCATTTTCCTTTCGTCCCGAAAGAGCGTGATGGTTTGCGCACGAACAACCTGGTCTTCCTGCCACAGCTTGGCCTTGCCCCAATACTTGGCAATGCCGCTCCGGGTGTGACTTTCCATGAAATCGGAAGACGCAAAGACGGGAGAACTGGTCTTGAACAAGCCGGCTTGAGTTGGAGATTCCATGGAGACCATGACGGAGCGAACCGATCCGCGGGCTGTGACCAGGTCCTCTTGCTTGTGGAGTTCGATCAAGTCGGCCACCGTTCTTCCCTGAGTGTCATGAAACTGGGCATGGCCATCCAGCACGGCCGTATCCTCGGCCGTGGAATAGTGGGCCTGGTCAGCTGTGGCTTCCCGCTGGCCTTCGAAGTAGTGGAAATTCCCAGACTGCACCAGTTGATCGATCTGGTGCGTTTCCTGATTAAAGGTTGCGTCCAAGTGATCGCTCAGGGTTTTCTTGGCGTTACCGGTTTCTGGAACGAGGTCCACCTTCACCTGATTGTTGGCGATAAGCTTTTCCAGCGTGTTTGTTCCGGGTGAAAAGAGGAATTCAATAGCCCTGGCTGAAAGCCTTTTCTTCTCTTCCTTCGGACTCAGTGGGAACTCTCGTAGAACGCTGGGCCCTTGAGCGGTAACACGCGACACTTGGCGCCCGTCGCTCTTGAGGGTAGCAACAACCAGTGGGGAATCCAGCACTTTGTCACCTGCCTCAAATCCTTCCAGATTGGAGGGGGACGGACCGGGAGGCCGCTCATTGCTGTCGGCAAAAACACAGCGAACCTCACCGGAGGCCTTCACCTTCTGAGCAATATTCGTCTCAGGTGCAAAGGTAATTTCCAAGTTCCGTGCCGAGAGATTGCGCTTGACCGAGGGGTCCAGGGAGTGGGTTCTCACATTGTCCTGGGCCACGATTCCGTCGATCCAGCGTCCACCTCCCTTGAGGTAGTAGAATACCTGCTGTGCATCCATTTCGAGGAGATAACGAGGATCTCTGAAGATAGATTGCACCTGGCCGCTGGCTTCTATCCGCTGTACCGAGGAGTCTACTTTATCCAGGAAAACTTTAATCAGGTCCGCCCGGACTTCGTCCAAAGCCTTGGTGACGGAAACATTGGAATGAATCTCGACCAGGTTTAACTCCTTGCTATAGTCCAGGGAACTGCTCTTAAGCTGGATCGGTGGATCCTCAGGTTCTTCAGAATCAACAGTAATGTCTACGTTCGACCGTAGCCAGACTGAGCCGGTCCGTGTGTCGTAAGCCAAACCGCGGCAACTTCCGTGCATCCGAGCTCGGGAGAAATGAACCACGTCGTCGGTCTCCGCCAAGTTCTTATTTTGGGAGTAAGTGATTCGTTCCAGTTTCAGAATCGTTGCAGTCTCTTCGGACGGTCTAATGACAGAGAGATTCTGTACAGGGGTTAAGCTGCCTAAAGTAATAACCACTTCCCCCAAGAAAGTGATGTCCTGACTTCCCTGGTCGAATTCGCAGCGCTGGCTTGTAATCGTGTCGTAGCGGTTTCCATTTTTGCCTAAGACCCTGACTTTGACTTGTTCCAGAAGGTTTTTATTGTCCTTGTATCCAAGGTTAACGTCTGCCGTGACATCGAAGGTCACCTGACCATTTTCGGATTGGGAGTAATAAAATCCCTTCGTGTGCATGGTTACATTGGAGGGAAGGATTCTGCCCTCTCCTCGTTCGCCTTGCGGGAATAGATGAGTACGCTGGTAATAGCTCAGCATCACCGCAATGGATACAGCTACCAGGACCACGATGGTGGCTGCCTGTCCCCATTTTGTCAGTCTTGATTCCATGGGCCGACCGGTCTCAGTGAATGTGGATGTCCTTCACAACTAATTGCAGGGATTTCATCGACTGGAAGGTACTTTCCGACAGTTCGAAGGCCAACGAAAGGAGTTGGCTGGACTCCACGATTGGCTGGCAATGTTGGGCCATATTCCAACCGATCGCATCCATAGATTTCCCGTCCTGCTCAACACGGAATTTCAGATGGCGGTTCTTTAGCACCCTGGGATCAGCGATTACGCGAACGTCGCGAACCAAAAAAAGCGGCTGTGGATTGGACATACCGAAGGGGGACAAGCGCTGGATCTGTTCGAACAGGGCATGATCGACGTCGGAAAGCCGAAGCTCAGCTTCTGCCTCAAGGCTGGGTTGAAGATCCTCCAATTGGATAGTCTGCCGGGCATAATCATTGACGATTCGGCGTAACTCGCCCAATCGGCTGATCGGCAGCTGAAAACCGACAGCCTGGGCATGACCCCCAAACCGCCCAAATAGATCCCGACAATGGTCCAAGGCACAAAGCAGTTGAAACCCGTTGGGAGCCCGGCCTGAGCCATATCCCTGATCTCCCTCCCTGGAGATAACCAGAACAGGCCGATGAAACCGCTCGGTCAACTTGGTCGCAGCTATTCCAATGACCCCGCGGTGCCATCCCTCGCCGTCTACGACGATGACCCAGTCACTGACTAACTCAGGCTCCGCATCGAACCGGTCCTCGATGCATTTCAGGATTTGGTCTTCGATCTGTTGACGTTCCCGATTGAGCCGATTCATCTCCCCGGCCAGGATACGCGTCTGTTCTTCATCCGTCGATGTAAAAAGTCGGATGACCTGTTCAACGTCCCCCAACCTTCCTACGGCGTTAATTCTCGGGGCTATTCGAAAGCCCACATCCGAACTAGTGATGGCTTTACCATCCAACCCTGCCGCCTCAATCAGCGATTTCAACCCGAAGTTGACGGGTACTTGAAGACCCTCGAGCCCCAGTTTGGCAAGCACGCGGTTTTCCCCTATCAGAGGAACCACATCTGCAATCGTCCCAATCGCAACAATCTTCAGGAAGGAGGGAAGCAGTTTCTCTCGGCCCGCCTTCATGAGCAGTGCCTGGACCAGCTTGAACGCCACTCCTACCCCACTGAGATTTTTGTCTGGATAAGAGCAATCCGGTCGCTTCGGGTTGAGAACTGCCAAAGCGTGGGGGAGACCATTTTCGGGGAGATGGTGGTCCGTGATGATGCAGTCTACTCCAAGTTGGGACGCCTTCTCGACAACGTCAAATGCTTTAATCCCGGTATCCACGCTGATGACTAGCCGTACTCCCTCGATTGCCGCCCGCTCGACAACGTCCGATTTCATTCCGTAGCCGTCCAACAACCGACGTGGGATATGGTATGAAGTCCTGGCATCCAACAAATCGAGGGCCTTTTTCAGAATGACCACAGCCGTCGCGCCGTCCACATCGTAATCGCCGTAAATCAAAATCTTCTCGTTCCGTTCAATCGCATCCAAAACGCGGTGGACGGCAATGGAAAGATCCCTCATACCATACGGATCGCGCAGGTGCTCGAATTGAGGCTGAAGAAACCTTCTGGCCTCAAAGGCGCTGACAATCCCCCGGTTGACAAGAAGGGTGGCTACCAACCCGGGGATTCCCAGGCCTCTTGTCAGTTCCTTTACCACTGTCGGGTCAGGACTTGCCAGTTTCCATTTCATGAATCCCAAGAACCTTCCTTCCGATCGAGCGACTCAGTCTTCATTGTCCGCCAGCATGCCGATTAATTCAACCTTATAAGCTAAAGGTCAATATAATCGCTCAAGGTCCACTTCGTAGTTTCCTGACTACATTATGGGCGAGGTCCAAGAGTCCCCACAACGCCACACAAATCCAGAAGTCAGCCACAATCCCCCAATCCAGACGAAAGGGCTCGTGCCTCAACGATTCGGGTAACCACTTTCTTATGTAAAGATAAACAATGTTTCCACCCACAACCGCGACCAGGGACTTCAGAAAGGGTAGGAGACGAAACTTTGGCTGCATCGAGAACCTCCTGAAAAAACGTTAGAGATTTGGAGCCTTTTGCTGGGACTCACTCTAAAGTCAATTCTTGAATTCTGAACGAGTTCTAAGCTAAATGATCATGGGTTCCGATATGATGAATCTGATGGTCTTCTGGGCCTGGAACACCCGGCTCTTGGAAAGTCCTATGCGTGCTACCGCAAAATACTCTATCATTCTCCCAAATGCTGAGCCCAAACCAGATTAAGGATTTGGAAAAAAAGGTTGAAGAGCTTTCGATCTTCCACCAGGTTGGAAAAGCGCTAACATCGACTTTGGATCTACAGGAAGTGCTTACTCTGATTATGGGCAAAATTAGCGAACTACTTCAACCGACTACCTGGTCACTACTCCTGATTGACGACAAGAAGCAGGAGCTTCTTTTCCAGATCGCGGTGGGTAAAGACTCGGAGCAGATTAAAGAAAGCCGAATTAAGATTGGGCAAGGCATAGCTGGCTGGGTGGCTCAGCATGGCAAGCCAGTGATCTGCGGTGATGTTTCGATGGACCCTCGTTTTTCGGTCGACGCCGATGGTCAGGTTTATCGCGACATCAAATCGGTTGTATGTGTCCCCTTGACCAGCAAAGAGAGAACCCTGGGCGTGATCGAACTGATCAATTGCTTTGAGGGAGCCTTTCCGGAAGAGGATCTGTCTATGTTGACCTCCTTGGCAGACTATGCCGCCATTGCCATTGAGAATGCGATGTACGTCCGGAAAATCCAAGAGCTCACCATCACCGACGATTGTACCAATCTCTACAATTCTCGCTATTTCAACTACATGATTGACGCTGAGTTGAGCCGTTCCAAACGCTACAATTACAAATTCGCAATTATCTTTTTTGATCTGGACCGGTTCAAATTAGTGAACGACACCTTTGGGCACTTATGCGGCAGCCGTCTGCTTCGGGAAATCGGAGACCTGGTACGAAAGCATCTCCGTGATATCGACACGGCCTACCGCTATGGAGGCGACGAATTCATCCTCCTGCTCCCCCAAACATCAAAGGAGAATGCTTTGCTGGTGGCCCGTAGACTATGTGACCTGCTTGACAAAACCTCCATCCAATTGGACGACGACATCAAGGTTAAAATCACTGCCAGTTTTGGAGTGGCAGCATATCCTGAGAATGCCATCAGTAAGGTAGAACTGGTCCGCCTGGCGGACCAGGCCATGTATCGTGTAAAGAACCGTTCTCGCAATGACGTGGAAGGGAGTTAAGCTCGTTAATCTCGAATCCTCAGCCCATCCTTCCCGAATCGCTGAGCGTTCTGCCTTGAAGACGGCTCTGATATTGACTGTTGTCTTCATGATCGTGGAGTTCATCGGCGGAATGGTGGCCAACAGTCTGGTTCTGATGGCCGATGCAGGACACATGCTCACCGATGCAGCAGCCCTCGGGCTCAGTCTGTTTGCTTTGTGGTTTTCCTCGCGTCCCGCCACTCCAGCCAAAACTTACGGCTTCTTCCGTGTAGAAATTCTGGCAGCCTTGGTGAATGGTGCTGGGTTGATTGTTTTGTCCCTCCTGATCTTCTACGAAGCTTGTCACCGCATTGTGAATCCGCCACCGGTTAACAGTCGTCTCCTGTTGTGGATCGCCATCGTTGGGTTGCTGGTCAACATCTTGAGTGCTTACGCCCTTCACCAGTGCCATCACTCCAGCATAAACATGAAGGGCGCGTTCCTCCACGTGGTAGGTGATGCGGCCAGTTCTATTGGAACCATCGCAGCCGGACTATTAATGTGGTGGAAAGGCTGGTTATGGGCCGATCCGCTTACCAGCGTCCTGGTGGGAGTGCTTATTCTCTATAGTGCGTGGCGACTCGTGAAGGACTCGGCCGACATTCTGCTGGAGGGAACTCCAGCACACATCAATCTGGTAGAAGTTACAGACACCCTCTGTCGAGTGGATGGGGTAGAGTCCGTCCACGACCTTCACATCTGGACACTGACCTCCGGCATCCATGCAATGAGCTGCCATGCAGTTCTTTGCGGAGAGAAGGACCGGCACAAGATTCTGGAAGAATTGAGTACAATCATGCGGGGTCACTTCGGAATCGACCACACCACCATCCAGCTTGAGGAAGTCAGCCTCAGGCATCAGGAGATGCGTTCTTGCCACTAGCCGTTGTCTCCTGCAAATGGACTCGCTTATCACCGCTCCATACTCACGCCGCTTGTGCTGAAATCGTACATAGTACTCATGCCGGGGAGTCTAGCATAAGGTCGACGCGGCAATGGTCTAGGCAAAAGATTAGATGCAGCCTTGGGAAGATTGTAATAGATTGAATTGCTTGCAGTTATGAGTGTCAAATGTCATTTCTGTGGTTTTCTGTTATGTTGTGTCGAATAATACCAATGAGAAGGTTACTCCATAGAAACCCTCATGAAACTGGGGCATATAGAAAGGGCTTCGAGGCGCGATGAAACGGTTATTTACCAGCGGGATTTTCGCCATGCTGGGCTTGATTGGCTTTGCGGGCGGATATTTTTTGAAATTCCTGATGGAAAAGAACTTGGCAGTCAGTTTGACTCTGGTTGTAGTAGCCGCCGTTTGGGTCAAGATGTTGGACTTTCGTGATCAGATTTTTCCCTGATCGTTTTCTTTTCGTTGGTTCTTGCGGGTTCTTTCTGGTCGATTGACCAGGTAGGTTAAAAAGCAAGAGGTTCTGCCGAGTTACCACTTTTCTCCGCCCGGATACCCTTCACTCTTACATCCGCTTAAAAAACAGACGTCTCTCCTTTCCTTACTGCTGCCGGGAGCAGCTCTATGAGTTGAGTTTGTAGAGGCGAGCAGAGAGAAGAGAGTTCTCTTTGCATAGATTTTCTCTGCCAAGGATTTGACAATGATGCCGGGGGATCTGATAATGGAGTTGACACCCAGATGCTGTGAGGTTAGAATAAGGGGTTTTCTCTGCAGCCAGAATTGAGGCTCGCATCATCAATGACTCCTGAATATAACTGTGAGTTACTTGAGTTCAGAGCCTTAATTGGCATCATCATTCAGTTGTCGGATTCGCCTTTGGGAGTGCAAGTCATTGAACGACTGGCTCCTCTAACGCAGCCCAGCGAAATTCAGAAACAGCTTGCCCTGATTGGGGAATGGCTCCAACTAATGGAAGCAGGCCAAAACCCTTGCTTCGACGGCATCGAGGACTGTGCTTCGATTTTTGAGAAACTCAGGATTGGAGGAACCCTTCTGGAGACTCAGGAGATTCTGTCTTTAACCCGTCTGCTGCACGCTGGACGGGTCTCCAAGAGCCTGCTGCAGAAGGCGGGGAGTGGCTGTCCGAATCTGCAGGCATTGGAACGGCAGATTCCGCAATTAAACCAGCTGATTGTATCGATTGAAGGCAAGATTAATGAGACGGGGGAAGTCGACGACAATGCTAGCCCGGAATTGAGGCGGCTAAGGAAAGAAGTGATTACGCTTCGGGGGCGGCTTTATCGTTCGCTTGAAGACATATCCAGGAGACTCAATGGAGCGCAGGTTCTGCAGGACGAAGTGATCACGGTCCGCAATGAGCGCTTCGTGGTCCCAGTTCGGGCCGAAAAGCGGAAAGAACTGACCGGTGTAGTTCACGGAACCAGTTCCAGCGGATTGACTGTTTTCGTGGAGCCGTTAGAGACCATAGAACTGAACAACCACATGGTTCGTCTCCAGGAGGAGGTAAGTGAGGAAATCCGGCGGATCCTGGGATTCCTGACCCAGCAATTGCGGGAGCATCTGGATCAGTTGCTGCAAACTCATGAGGTATTGGGGCTTCTCGATTCACTCCAGGCTAGAGCACGCTTCCACAAGAAACATCGCTGCACCCTGCCGAGTATCAATAAGGATGGGGTTCTTACCTTGGTTGAAGGACGTCACCCCATTTTGGAGAATGCACTCCAAACCCAAGGAAAAGAAGTGGTACCCATTTCCGTGCAACTGAACCACTCACGACAGATCCTGATCATTAGCGGACCCAACACCGGTGGAAAGACGGTGGCCTTGAAAACAGTCGGGCTTCTCACACTGATGGCACTTTCGGGCATTCCAGTGCCTGCTGAGTTCGCTGATTGCTGCGTTTTTCATCAAGTTCTGGCCGATATTGGTGATCGACAGTCGATCGCCGAAAATCTGAGTACTTTCTCGTCGCATCTAATCAATATCCGGGACATTCTCGAGAAAGTCTCCCCTCCAGCTCTGGTATTGCTGGATGAACTGGGGACAGGAACTGACCCGGCTGAAGGGTCGGCTCTAGGGGTGGCCATTGTCGATAGTCTCCGAAGCAAAGGCGCTATAACGGTTGCGACGACGCATCATAACGGTCTGAAAATGTATGCGTCTCGGACGCCCGGGGTTTCCAATGGGAGTATGGAGTTTGACCAGGCTACGCTGCAGCCTACATTCCGTCTTCTTCACGGGTTCCCCGGCAATAGTAGCGGTATTGAGGTTGCCAGAAGGTTGGGATTGGAAGAAGCCCTACTCGACTATGCCCGAAGTCAAATCTCGGAGGATGAAATATCGATTGCCCGGTTCTCCAGACAGCTCCATGAACAGATTGATTCGGTTCGACAGACTCAGGAACAGCTCAGCGTGGAACTACGCCAACTCAAAGAGCGCCGAGCGGCACTGGAACTGGAGCATCGGCAGTTGATAGAAGACGAACGTCAGAGGGTCGGACAGCACTGGCAGCGCGCTTTCCAGACTTTCGAGCAAGAGACTCGCCAGCTGTTGGCAGAAGTCAAGGACAAGTTCTTGGCAGTTAAAGCTAGAAGGGAGATCGAGCGGAAGACCGCTCGTCTTCGGGAACACGCTCAAAGCGAGTTAGACCGGCCAACGGAACCCGGGGGAACTGCCCTCCCGACTGTGCGGGTGGATTGCGGGCGTCAATTGAAACCCGGTGTCAAGGTCCAAGTCAAGCGTTTCGGCCAACCCGGGATGGTTATTGCAGCCCACAAAGAGGACCAGTGGGAGGTTGCAGTTGGCAATATGAAATGTGTCCTGAGTGCGGCAGAGCTCGAATTGACTGGTTCGGTGGAACCTGACTCCAGCCTGGAGCGTTCAGCCCCTTCACACATTACGGTACGCCTGAACACTCCGGAGTTAGCCGGCAATGAGCTTAATCTGGTGGGCTGTACCGTGGAAGATGCTATCCGCCGGACAGACAAATTTTTGGATCAGGCTTTTCTGGCCTCCATTACATCAGTGCGCTTGATTCATGGCTATGGGATGGGGATACTGAAAAAAGCCATCTCTGAATGGCTGTCCTCCCAGCCCTATGTCGAAGAGTTTCATCCTGCGCCTCCCGGCGAAGGCGGTAAGGCCGTTACTGTGGTCTCCCTGAAATCCTGATGCGGTTTAATGACAGTTTTGTCGATCAAGTCAAATCCAATGTGGACATCGTCCGCGTGATCTCCGAGTACGTGCGTCTTCGCAAGGTTGGTGCCAACTATATCGGGCTATGCCCATTCCACTCAGAGAAGACCCCGTCCTTCAATGTCCACGCGGGACGACAGTATTACAAATGCTTTGGTTGCGATGCAAAGGGTGATGTGATCAAGTTTATCCAATCCGTTGAGCGGCTCTCTTTTCCCGAAGCTGTTAGGTTCCTGGCGGAGCGTTTTGGGATTCCGCTGCCCAAGACTGCATTTGAGGCCGAGCCGGATGAGGCCGGACAGGAGAGGTTGAAGCTCCTGGAGATTCACGAGAAAGCTGCCTCGTTCTTCTCCGAGCAGTTACAGCGTGGCCGGGAAGGCCGCCAAGCATCTAGCTATTTGAGAGAGAGAGGACTGTCCTCTCAGACCATCGAACGGTTTGCCCTCGGATATGCTCAGACCGCTTCCAATGCCCTATATCAGCGATTGAACGAGCAATTCTCTACCGAGCTATTGTTGAGAAGTGGCTTGGTGCTATCCAGTGATTTTGACTCCCGCTGCTTTGACCGCTTCCGTAAGCGGGTCATGTTTCCAATTCGCAATGAAAGCGGAAAGGTCATCGCATTCGGAGGGCGCATCCTGGGAGAGGGCCAACCCAAATACTTGAATTCTCCCGAAACTGCTATTTACTCCAAGAGCCGCACGCTGTACGGCTTATATCATGGGCGGGAAGCGATACGGCGTAAGAATTGTACCATCCTCGTGGAAGGGTACATGGACTGTATAGCCCTCCACCAGGCGGGGATTGAAAACGCCGTGGCCTCCTGCGGAACCAGCCTGACCGAACTCCAAGCTAGGGTGCTGGCCCGCTTTACCGACAGAATCGTGGTGAACTTTGACCCGGACTCAGCCGGGACTGCCGCGGCCTTAAGATCATTAAACATCTTCCTGGAAAGCGGCTTTCAAATCAGAGTGCTTGCCCTGCCCGACGGGGAAGACCCTGACTCGTTTATCAAAAAGCATGGCGCTACAGAATACCTTCGTCTTCTGGAGTCGGCACCCCAGTATTTCGATTACCTGCTGGAAAGGGCCCGTTCGGCGCATGACTTGAAGGCCACCGAGGGAAAGGTGGGTGCCGTGAGTTTCATGTTGCCCTACCTGGCACGGATATCCAATCGAATCGAGAAAACGGAACTGGCCAGAAAGGTGGCTGAGGCTTTTGGAATTGAAGAATCCTTGATAAGGGAGGAATTGAAGAATGCCAAGACTGAGAATCGGGAACCCTCCGCAATCTCGAAGGCCGCAATTCGTGCCGGTCTGAAATGCTCGGAGAAGTATCTGCTGAAAGCCGTCCTTGAGGATGAAACGATTGCCTCGAAGGTCATCCCGGAACTGGCGGCTTCCGGGGACCACCAAGGTCTTCAGTCAGAAGGTCTTTTTCAGGAAATCATTTCTCTCTATCGCGAGCGGGGAAGGATTGACATAGCAGATCTCCAGAATCGGCTAAAGAACGAGCAGGACCAACTTCTTTTGAGCCAGGCGCTTTTTGACGAATTAAACCCGGTAGAGGCCGCTCGTTGCCTTGAAGCAATTCACCGGCAAAAAACAAAACAAGAAATTGCCTCGTTACAGAAACAGATTCAGCACGCCGAAAATGCCAGGGATTACGAACTGCTGGCCAGCTTACATAGCCGGAAGATCGAGTTGAAGAAGAACATGGCTCGTTGAAAACCCGGCTGTCACTCGACAGAGTTGCAGCCTGGGCGAGGCCTGAGACCGGAGAACCGGCATATTAATGAACTAAGGAACGTACAAAAATGGCAAACATTGACGACAACGAAACAATAGATTCCCTGGAGCGGAGTCTGACCCTCGGGCTCGATGACAAGTACGACGAGGTCAAACAACTGATCGACATGGGGAAGGAGAAGGGCTACCTCCTCTATGACGAAGTCAACGACTTGTTGCCTTCTGATGTGACTTCTTCTGACGAGCTCGACGACATGTTCTCCATTTTCCGATCCCAGGGAATTGAAGTGGTGGACGGAGAACCTAAGATATCCGAGGCCGAGAAACTGGGGTTCGACAAGGAAACTCCGGATGACATCGAGCTGGACCTGACACCCGGAGCACTCGACAAGACCAATGATCCGGTTCGGCTTTATTTGAGGGAAATGGGTACCGTTCCGCTGTTGACTCGAGAAGGGGAAGTGGAGATTGCCAAGCGGATCGAGCGAGGTCAGCTGAGTGTCCTAAAAGCCATGTCCCGCTCCCCCATTGTGATTAAGGAAATCATTAACTTGGGGGGACAGTTGCAGCGTGGAGAACGCGCCATCAGCGATGTTATCGTTCTCAACGATGACATGCTTGCGGATGACAAAGCGGAAGATCAGCTTCGAGAGACGGTCCAAAGTGTCGAAGAGATCCAGAAAATGTTCAAGAAGCTGAATCAAATGGGTCTGAAGTTTCAGGGTCCACTCCGCGGCAAGAGCGCCAAACTGGTGCGAAAACAGCGCCTTGCCTTAGCACGGCAGCGCATCCACATTTCACGAGCTGTTCGAAGGCTGGAGTTTACCCCATCTGAGCGAAACCGGCTAATTGACCAGATTCGCCGCATGTACGAGGCCTTCAAGCCGCTGGAGAAGGAAGGGGCCCGTCTGCAGAAGAAAAGGGAACACACCAAAGACAAGAAAAACCTGAACCTGATCAGTAAGGAGTTAAGGGGGGTCCGGGAGAAGATTTCGACTATCGAAGAAGAGTCACAGACACGAGGGAGTGACTTAAGAAAGACTCTTCAAACCATTGAACGGGGGGACGTCGAAGCCAACGAGGCCAAACGGGAGCTTGTGGAAGCGAACTTGCGTCTAGTCGTGTCTATCGCCAAGAAATACACTAACCGAGGGTTGCAGTTTCTCGACCTAATTCAGGAGGGGAACATCGGACTGATGAAGGCCGTTGACAAATTCGAGTATCGACGCGGATACAAGTTCTCGACCTACGCCACCTGGTGGATCCGCCAAGCCATTACTCGGGCCATCGCCGATCAGGCCAGGACCATTCGCATACCGGTTCATATGATCGAGACAATCAACAAACTGATCCGGACCTCCCGAAGCCTAGTGCAAGAGCTAGGTCGGGAGCCCACTTCCGAAGAGATCGCGGTGCGCATGGATATCCCCGTGCAGAAGGTCCGCAAAGTATTCAAGATCGCCCAGGAACCGATTTCCCTGGAAACACCCATCGGCGAAGAGGAAGATTCTCATCTGGGTGACTTCATCGAAGACCGTCAAGTTGTCTCCCCAGCTGAAGCGGTGATCAACATCAACCTTAAAGAGATGACCGAAAATGTTCTGAAGACGCTCACCCCCAGGGAGGAGAAGGTCATTAAAATGCGCTTTGGCCTGGATAATGGCAGTGATCATACCCTGGAGGAGGTAGGGCAGAATTTTGCTGTGACCCGCGAACGCATCCGACAAATTGAGGCCAAGGCCCTGCGTAAATTGCGTCATCCTTCACGCAGTCGCAAACTCCGGCCTTTTTTGGATGGTACTTTCAGAGAGTGAGTGACTGGCAGCTGTTCGTATCTCGACAAACCACCAATAGGGTGTTATTGTTGTCGTTTCAGAAAGGGGCCCATAGCTCAGTTGGTTAGAGCTCCCGGCTCATAACCGGGCAGTCCTAGGTTCGAGTCCTAGTGGGCCCACCACCTCACCTGTAGTTTTGGATCATGCACCCAGACCTCGAAAGACTTATTCGACTCCAAGAGACAGAGCTTCTAATCAAACAGTACGAAGAGCGCATCGAGCAGTTGCCCGTGAAAATGGCGGAACTGGAGGGCAAACTGAACGGCACCCAGCAGCAACTCAAATCCCACAAAGATCGACTGACAAAGCTGGCTTCGGAAAAACGCAAGCTGGAAGGGTCTATCCAGGATCTGGAACAGAAGATTTCCAAGTACAAAAGCCAGTTGACAGAGGTGAAGACCAACGAACAGTACCGGTCTCTCCTCAATGAAATTGAGTTTGGGAGCAATCAGGTCCGCAAGGTCGAGGACGAGATCCTGCTGAACATGGAAGAGGAAGAGCGCATTCGGCGGGATGTCACCCAGATCGAACGGCAGTTGGCCAAGGAACAAGATGCCGTGGATGGAGAAAAGAAGGCTGCGAAAACCGAAGTGGAAGAGGATCGCAAGCTCTTAGCCGCTGCTGAGGAGGATCGGACCCGTCTGGTTGAATTAATCGATCCCGCAATATATGACAGGTACACGCAGATCGCCAGTTTCAGGAAAGGATTGGCCCTGGCTCGGGCTGTCGATGAATCTTGCCAAGCTTGCCACGTTCGAATCAGGCCCCATCTCTTAAGCTTAGTCATGTCGGGCGAGACGATTGTTGCCTGTGACAGCTGCGATCGAATTCTGTACTGGAAAGTTGACGCTCCCTACGAGGCTTCTGGCCAAGGATGATCCTTTGACGCTTTGTACCGCTTATATTGACGGGGGATCCAGGGGAAATCCCGGCTGCGCTGGCTATGGTGTGCACCTGCTGGATGACCAAGGCCGCCTCATGGCAGAGCTGTCAGGACCGCTGGGGGTCAGGACCAACAACCAGGCTGAATACTCCGCCTTAATTGCTGCCCTCGAATTTGCTCATGCCGGCCAGATCGACCGATTGCAGGTTTTTTCCGATTCGGAACTGTTGGTTAACCAGATCAATGGCACTTACAATGTAAAAAACCCGGAGTTGAAGCTACTTCATCACAGAGCATGTCGGCTCATAGCTGAACTAAGATCTTTCTCCATTCAACAAATCCCCCGCGACCGGAACCGTGAAGCAGACCGGCTGGCGAATAAGGCAATGGACCAGTCCTTGTCCCCGTCGCAACCCCGGAAGCCGAGTTCGCCCAATTCCTTCCGGGTGAAGGTAGTGTTCCGCAATGGTTGTTTCAAACCCATCGAGCCAGTGGCAATCCCAGAAGGCGCACGCCTCACACTCATCCTCGAGCCCTCAGACTCGGATGACACTGCCTAGCTTTCACTTCCCTACACACTAATAGAAATAATGTGCCAAGCCCCTTTTGAAGGAGTGACATACCTGGTGTCCGGCATTCAACAATAAGAGTCTGCTGTTACGAGTGCATCGGTTTATCTGGACGAGCCAGGACACAACCTGAAGGCTTGCCTTTACAGCGATAGGATGTTCAAGAAAGGAATTCTATGTCTTTGAGTTCACTGACCAGCCCCAACCGGTGGGCTGACTGGTAAAACAATTCCAGTCCTTCCAGATTTTCGTCGTCTAAACTATAATTCATCGCATCGCATAGATAGCTCAACAAAGACTCTTCAGGAAGCTGGAGTTTAATAGATTGTTGGCTGACAATCTCTTGAAGATGTTCACGTCCTTGTTGGAAGGAGTCAAGGAAGGGGAAGGGGTCGCAAATCTGACTCGATTTTCGTACTCCCCAAAAAGCAAAGACAAATGGTTTGCCAGTCAAGGCCCGCCATTCCTCAGCCAAATCATACTTGAATAATCCATGATCGCTGGCCTTTAAGGCAACGTCACCAATGACCAAGGCCGCGTCGTGGGTCTGAAGCATGACCTCCACATTCGGGGCAACCGAGTTCATAACCGGTTGGAGGTGGAATCGGTCGCGAAAGAGAATCTGAAGCAAAGACACCGAGGTTCTCGAAGAGCTGTCGAGTGCGACTGTCCGTACCTGTGTGACAGGGAGCTTGCTCAATAGGAGGACGCTCCGGACTTGTTTCTTGGCGGCCAGTGAGAGTGCGGGTACCACTTTGAGTGAAGGGATCCGCTGGTATTCGATGGCCGGAATCAACCCCACATCGACCATTCCGGCTGCCAGCCAGTCTGCGCATTGCGACGGCGACGAGAATACCGGTTCAAATTGTTCTTTCTGCCGTCCCCAGATATACCCCCACGAAAGAGGGTAGGAATTCAGGTACGACACAATCGAGATGCGAGGTTTCCTCATGCCAGGATTCTACCGTGTTTAGGGGATTTTAGTCCTTTCAATTCGAGTAAGTTTTGGGTAGAGTACCTTCAGTCATTGGGCTACTGCCACAGCTTTCGAGCGAGACTTTCCAATCTAATCGATGTTGGAGCCACCAACCCCGGCTGCCTCCCACGACACTGCTCCTATAAGGACGCCGTGAATGAACTGGCATCAAAATTATGATCCCTTCGGTGATTGGCCTTTGTCAACGGCAGTGGCGACACTGCCGGTCCTGGTACTATTCTTCGCCCTCCTGGTACTAAAAAAGCGCGTCTGGTTTTCCGCGATGTGTGGAATGGCCACGGCAATCCTGGTAGCTGGCCTGGTGTTGAAAATGCCTGGCGGGTTGATCTCACTGGCCGCCTGGCTCGGAGTGGTATTCGGCTTTCTACAAATCGCCTGGATCATTATCTCTTCCATTTTCCTGTACAATATCGCGGTTGAAACCGGGCAGTTTGAGGTGATGAAGCATTCCATTGCCTCTGTTTCCTCCGACTTGCGAATCCAGATGATCTTAATTGCCTTCTGCTTTGGGGCATTCCTGGAAGGCACTGGGGGGGGAGGAGCCCCTGTCGCAATCGCCGGCTCGTTCTTAATCGGACTTGGTTTTCCCCCTTTTCAGGCAGCAACCATTTGCCTCTTGGCGAACACGGCCCCGGTGGCCTGGGGCGGCGTAGGCAATCCAGTGCGGGTTTTAGTGGGAGTGACCGGCTTGTCAGAGCCCATGATCAACGCCATGCTGGGTCGGATCCTCCCGCCTTTTTCCTTAATCCTTCCTCTCTGGCTCATGCGAACGACTGTGAGTTGGAAGCAAACTCGGGAAGTCTTTCCAGCATTGCTGGTCAGTGGAGCTTGTTTCGCGGGAGTGCAATTTTTGTGGGCTAACTACGGGGAGACGGGCCTAGTCGACATTTTGTCGGGGACCTGCACTCTCCTGATCATGGTGGGGTTCCTTAAGGTCTGGAAGCCATCCCGCACCATGGAAATCGACCCTGAGACTCCCTCGAGGTACGGGAATTGTCATTCATTCCTGACGATCCTGAAGGGATGGTCTCCTTTTATTTTAGCATCCTTCTGTATCTTCTTGGCCGGCCTACCATCAGTCAACCAGCGACTTCGCTTCGCTTCATTGACCTTTCCGCTTTCAGGCTTGCACAACGTGGTGATGAGAGTTCCACCGGCAGTCCCTCGTCCAATCCCAGAAGAGGCCAGAATGAATTTGAACGTGCTAGCATTGCCTGGAACTGCTGTGTTTGTCGGAGCCTTCCTTTCAGTACCGATATTGGGCCTTACCTTTCGCAGTGCTTTCAGGGTGTTTGGCAAGACCTTCCGCCAGTTGGTCCCATCGCTGTTGGCCATCTGTTTCATGGTAGGACTCGCCTTCGTCACACGCTATTCAGGAACGGACACGATCATTGGCCTCAGCCTGACCCATACAGGGTGGGTCTACCCTTTCTTCGGGACGCTGCTGGGATGGGTGGGAGTCGGACTGACTGGCACTGATGCTGGCTCCAATGCGCTATTTGGTAATCTTCAGAAGGTAACAGCAGAACAACTCAGCTTAAGCCCGGTCCTGATGACTTCGGCCAACAGCGCAGGAGGCGTCATGGGCAAAATGATTGCTGCACAGAGTATCGTTGTGGCCACGGCCGCGACTAAGCAAGAAGGCAAAGAGGCTGATCTATTCAAAGCAATCTTCAAACATAGCATCTTATTGGCGACACTGGTAGGTCTCCTGGTCATGTTATACGCCTACGGGATTCCATGGGTCATTCCGAATTGAAACAATCCACCTTGTCTGCCCGAAACATGGCACACTGAGGGCATTGCCTGGAGCGTACTTCAACGTGCGACAGATAGGGCTTAATATTTGGCGGTTCTCTTGCTGCGGGTCGCAAGGACTCCAAATCCGCGGAGGCAGGACTTTCTTGCCCCGCTCGAGGCAACACGCCGCAGTTGTGTGGCGTCTCCAGCCACCCTTGGATTACATCCTGTTTCCTGAGAATCTCATGTTCATTGAAGTGAATCTGTTATAATATATCGTGTTTTTATAGTGGATCCGTTTGGAGGAACGATGAGTTATCGAAACAAGTTTTCTCTAATACTGATATCGACCATTTTCGTATTTTACGCAGTGGTCGGGGGATTGCTTGGACGAGTAACTGCCAAGGAAGGAGCCTACTCGCAGCTCTCCGTTTTCCAGGAAGTGCTATCCAAGATTCGGTCCAGTTATGTGGAAGAACCCAACATCACTGAGGTAATGCGCGGTGCTTTGCGCGGCCTACTGGAATCGTTGGATTCTTACAGTGCTTTCTTGACCGCTGAGGAATATGATCGCTACAAGAAACACAAGACCAATGGCAATGGAGATGTCGGGCTGGATCTCTCCAAGGAGAAATTACTGGGTTACGCTTACGTCGTGCATCCAATAGAAGGTTGTGCGGGGGCCCGTGCTGGTGTCAAGGCGGGGGATGTCATTGAATCGATTGAAGACGTCTCGACTCGCGACATCAGCCTGCTTCAAACCGAAGCCTTGCTAACGGGTCCCGTTGGCTCGTCAGTGAAATTGAAGTTGCTGCGCCGAGGTCGAAACGAGCCTTTGGATTTGAGTTTGGTTCGTGAGGAGGACCGCATCCCTCCCGTGAAAGCCACTTTGCTTGAGAGTAAAATAGGGTACCTAAAAGTCTACCGGTTTACTCCAGGAGTCAGCGAAGAAATTCGCAGCAAAATATTGCATCTCACTAAAAACGGGGCTGTTCGTTTTATTCTTGATGTCCGAAATTGCGGAGGCGACGAGTACGAAGAGGGCATCAAGGTAGCTAATCTTTTCCTGGACCATGGCGTAATCGCGTACTCCCAAGGCCAGAAATCAGTCAAGCGGGAATATGTGGCCGATGCCACGAAAAACGTCACGCGGCAGCCCCTGGCTGTGCTCCAGAATTACGGAAGTGCAGCGGCGGCAGAGATTGTCGCTGCAGCCATCAAGGAGAACCGGCGGGGGGAGGTCGTGGGGGTCCGCAGTTTCGGCAAAGCATCGTTGCAAAAGATTTTCCCCCTTGACAATGACACTGCCGTCTTGCTTTCGGTGGCCAAATTCTATTCGCAATCCGGAAAGGTCATTCAGGACAATGGGGTAGCTCCCGACCAAGAGGTGAAAGACGGGCTGGAGGCCTTTAAAGGAGATATCGAATCTTCAGACGACGATGATTCGGTCGAGAGCCCCTCTGGAACCGAGGCCAAACCGGAAACACAAGAGGATCGCCAGCTAAAGAAAGCCATCGAGATATTGACTGCTTCTCCAGTGGAACGGCAAAAAGCAGCCTAGTTACCGATCCATAGGACCTATAGGCACAATCGGCACGAATCAGGAGGAGTTTGGACGACAACTCCTCCACGAGAAGTTGAAAGAACCACAGAGGGCAGTTTCGGCTGCCCTTTTTTCTTGCCCCCTGCCAATTCGGTTTTGGTCGAGGATGTCCGTCTTTTGAGACGGCTAGTTTCTTCTCATGTTAGTAAATCTAAACCAAGTCAGTAAGGCTTTTGGGTCAAACGAACTCTTCCGGGATGTGACGTTTCAAATCAACCCCGGTGATAAGGTGGGTCTGGTAGGACGAAACGGCGTGGGGAAAACGACGCTCCTTCGCCTGATTCTGGGAGAAACAGAACCCGACCAGGGACAGATTCAACGTGATCCCCACCTACGCATCGGTTTCATGCAGCAGATTGCACGGCTGAATTCTGAGAAGACCCTGTTTGGCGAGGCCCTCTCCGTTTTTCGACGACTAGAGGAAATGGAACAAGAGATCAATCGCCTGGAAGCCGAAATCGAACTGAAGGCCAGGGGTCCCGAAGTACAATCCTTGCTCGACCAATACAGCCAGACGCAGACTCGATGGGAAGTGGAGGGAGGGTACGATTACAGAGCCAGGACTGAGGCTGTTCTCTTTGGACTGGGATTCTCAAGGCCCGATCTCGATCGAGACGCTTCGCAGCTTAGCGGTGGGGAAAAGAACCGAGTCAATTTGGCCAAACTCCTGCTGGTCGAGCCGAATCTTCTCCTCCTGGACGAACCCACTAACCACCTGGACATCCCTGCGGTCCGCTGGCTGGAGAACTTCCTTGTCGACTACCCGCATGCCTGCATCGTGATCTCCCATGATCGGTACTTTCTCGACGCCACGATCAAACGAATTCTGGAACTCGCCGATAACCGTGTGGAAGAATACCCCGGCAATTACTCGTGGTACGTGAGGGAGCGCGAAGGTCGTCTCGCGCAGCACCGGAAAGCTTACGAGTTTCAACAACAACTCATCGATAGGACTGAAGATTTCATCCAACGTAACCTGGCCGGTCAGAAGGCCCGCCAGGCCCAATCGCGCAGGAAGATGCTGAGGAAGCTGGAGCGCCTGGAGCCGGTAGCCTCGGATGCGACTCCTTCCAGATTCCGCTTCGATATGGACAGACCGAGCCACAATCTGGTATTCCGCATTTCGGAACTGGAAATCGGATACGAGACCCCTGTGGTGAAGGGAATTGATTTTCATCTTTACCGGGGTGATCGGTTGGGGGTTATTGGCCCAAACGGCTCAGGCAAGACGACGCTGGTCAAGACTCTCCTCGGTAAGACGCGTCCGCTTCGCGGAGAGATCCAAGTGGGTCCCAAGGTCGAGGTGGCATTCTATGACCAACAGTTGGAACAACTCGATCTTGCGGCCACAGCTCTGGACGAAATACGGTCCATTTCCCCTCTACTGAGCGACGAGACCCTGCGGAGTTATCTGGCCCGCTTTCTTTTTCGCGGAGATGAAGTCTTTCAAAACGTGGCTTCGTTGAGTGGAGGTGAAAAAAGCCGGTTGGCCCTAGCCAAGTTGATTTTTGGGAAGGCTAACACCCTGATTTTCGATGAGCCCACGAACCATCTGGATATCCCGTCCTGCGAAGCTCTGGAAGCGGCTCTCCAAGATTTCCCGGGCACGTTAGTCATCGTGTCCCACGACCGATATTTGATTAACAGGATCTGCCACCGAGTCCTTTACTTGGATGGAGAAGGTGGCTGTCGCTGGTTTGAGGGTACCTACCACGAATTCGAGACTGGATTGGCGCAAGAAACGGCCTACGCTCTCCGTTCTCCAAGAGTCAAGCTGGAAGAGTCTTCCACCTCCCCCCTAATCCGCGCAAAGAAACTCAGCAAGAACGAGTTGAACAGATTGAAGACTCAGTGCGCCTCTCTGGAACACGAGATCCGGGAGATCGAAGGACTGGCCCACAAGACACTCGGTCAGATGAGCGATCCGGCTTTGGCCAGTGACTTTCTTCAACTCCATAAGCTGAGCCATCAGCATCGTGAACTGACACAGCGCCTTGAGAGCCTTTATAGCGAATGGGAGAAAACCCTGGCGGTCCTGGATGAATGAAAGGGTTCTCCAGTTTTCTCACTTATGAATGATACGCCCCAAGAAGTGCCAACGATCAATAGTCTATTGTCATATATCTCTTGATCCGGGACCGGCGGATCATCTTGGAAGCATCTTCTTTGGAGCCATCAAGAAGGAAAAAACTGGCCTCGAACATTCAACAGTAAACAGCGAACTGTACCTGGGGAAGTGGTGAATCAGGGAAAGTAAAAATTTTCACACGCTTCTCCAAATGTCACAGTGAATGAACAGGGGGCATGGGGGCACTACGAGGAATTAATAAGCAAACGCCTGTTCGTGTACTGGCAATGCTTCCCTTGCCCGTTCCATTTCGGCCTCGATCTGTTCGGCCGGAACGGGTGTCTCAAGGATCAAGGGTATATACTCAGGAATCAGGTCAGCCACTTCCTGGAACGCAAGAATTGATGCCAGAGAAAGGGGGTCATGCTTGCTTCGCGTGTTCACCTCGCTCACATGGAGCTGTCGGAGTCGAGGTCCGAAGTCCTTAAGAATGAAGTAGGCCTCAGTCATTGTGCTGTCTACTTGCCGCGCATGAGCGATGTCGAAACAAAAGGATGCTTCAGGCAGACTGCTAAAGATGTATGAAAGCTCAAGAGATGTGCGCCCTCTCGGCTTGCGTTTGTCCATATTCTCAATACAGAGCAATTTACCCAATTCTCTCCAGAGTGAGAAGTCGTGGATGGTGTCTGGATGCAGAACGACTGGCCAACCCCGTTGGCTGACTGTCAGTAACATCATCACGATCTCCCTCTCGTCCTCCTTGCTGAACTCACTTGGGGCATGAACAGCAATATAGTTGAATTGAGACAAGTCGAGTTCGTCAAGGCCTCGGAGCATCGGAAGGAGCTCCTTTTGTCGCAAAGCAGAAAGTTCAATGGCATGGATGCTCTTCCCACGGAGCATTCCTACACCACCTCGGAAATCTGCATAGGCTAGAGCGCCAGTTGAGAAACCAATCGTTCGCATTAGAAAACTCCATACGTTTTAGTCAATTGACACAATTCTGTCTTTTCGTCGAAGAACAGTTCCAGCAACCCGTCTCGGAAAACATGACTCAATTTCCGAGCTTTCTGGAAGGTTTCGTCGGATTGATCGGGATCAGGAGGAAGATTTTCGAGGTGCTCTCGAAGGCTTTGGTCTGAAAGTATTCCCAAGAACGCATTATACGCATCGACGACCATTCGCGCAGTCTCATCCAAGTGCTCAAAATGCAAAAATGCACTTGCCAGGATCTCGAGCGGTGTTCGCCGTAAGAATCTTCGCAGGCATTCGATGCATTCGAGGGAGCCATTAGTCCTGTGACAATTGATTGGACCTAGAACTTCCCCAAATCCCAACTGGCAGCTAAAACAAGTCAGCAACCCAGAAACATAGATGAGCTTACGGGACATCCGCAACTTGATGTTTCTTATGGCTCCGCCCCTGCCAAAACGAGTTCTTTGCTTGTAGGCAAAGTCAACTGCCATAGTTCGCCAATACCGCGCGAGGTCATTTAAGAGAAAGCGTGGGACATGATGCTGTGCCGTACCACGAAGAAAACCCCGATCTTCATTTAAGTAACGTTGAAGAACATTCTTAACTACGCGATCATAAGCCTCGGGTCGGCCAACGACATCAGACTCTAACAAGAGCAATATCCGACGAGTCGTGTTCCGATTTGTATCATCTTCGCCTCCGATTAGATGTATCAACTCATGGCTGAATGCCATGTTTCCGAATGTACCCTCACGCCCTGGATCTTTCGCAGAGGCCTTGCTAATGACTTCTGTAATTTGAGGTATTAGTTCAAGATGTTTGGGATCAGCGGAGCCGTCGATGAGGAGTGTCCAGTCGATATCGCTTCCTTCAGTGAATTCGTCTCGCGCTAATGATCCGAATACCACGATGCTTGTGTCCTCTGAATCAAATCCAGCCAGAACCGATCTCAACTCATCGCGTTTTTTCTGGGTACGTACTCGCGCTTCTCGAATAAAGTTCCAGTCAGCTCCGAGCCGCTGTTCGAGGCGTGTAATCTGTGATTGAGAAGATTCCATAGGAAACTCTATTATATTCTCCTTCCCAGGCGGTGGGTGCACGCTTTTTGCGAGTGTCAACAAGTAGACATTGACTCGGTCACATCCATGATCTTGGTTTTCTGATCCGTAGCAATCCGCGCCTTTTCCTCTCGTAAGCGTTCAAGCAACACCGAAGCCGGCTCATCATCCGGTTCCTGGGGGACAAGCTCGCCGCGGGCTACAGTGCGATTAAAGTTCTCGGTAAGGACAAGCTTGTTGAAGTGCTCGATTTCGAGCTTGACCTCATCCGGAATATTCTCAATATTGGTGATTTGCCCTGTGGCCGGGTCATAGACTGGAATAGTGTCACCCTTCTCCCATTTAATCCCCTCTTTGGCCAAGCGTGTGACGAGCTGATGTGGAGGCTCATGGTCCACCAACCACCCGTCGATGACAGCTTCCCGGTAGCTGTAGGTGTATACGGGCTTGCCAAAGATCTCAACGGTGTGCGGAGCTGGTGTGGCCGTCAGCCCGAGCTTGACCGCGTCGAAATAGTCGATCACGCGGCGGTACTTGCTCAGATAATCATTCTGGTCGCGGTAAGGAAGCGTATCGTCCTGAAGTTCGCGGTCTAGCGTATAGCCACGATGGGCTTCGTCAACAATGATGCAGTCGAATTGCCCGACGCTAGGAACTTCATAGACATCCGAAGCGTACATGATTGCGTGCATTAAGCCTTGTACAGTGGCAATCCTAGCCTTAGTAGTGGGTTCGATGCCTGAATCATCCACTTCCTTGAGATCATAAATCTGATCAAAGGTCTTCAGCTCTTCCAGGCGCATTTCTTTGAATTTGTCTCCAGCTTGTTCTCCCAAGGAGTTACGGTCGACCACAAACAAGATCCGTCGAAAACGTTGGGACTTGATCAGCCGATAGATGAGCCCAATAGCGAGGAGGGTTTTCCCAGTTCCGGTCGCCATGGCCACGAGAGTCGACTTTGGCCCTGGTCAAGAGCAGATTCGATCCTACGGATAGCCTTTTGCTGGTAGTCGCGGAGCCCAAGGTAGTCCAGGGGCTCGTTGGCAAGTCTTTCCTCCGCGGCCAAAACGTCCTGCTGGAGCAAATCAAGAAGCTCCTCGGGCGAGTACCATCCCAGAAGCGGGCGAGGATGATTGGTGGGGCAACGTGCATCAAGAAACCAAATGCCGGACTTTTCCTTGAGTTGATCCAGATAGGGGCGGGCATTGGTCGAAAAGAGGAACGGAACCCGGTAATCCTCCCAGGGGCCTCCTACGAAGCGGGCCTCCGCATCCAGCGTGATCCCGTGCGAGTAACGTTTGCTCTGCTTGAGGTGGGCAATCACATCCTTTCCCATCTTCTTGGCTTCCACGACGCCAACCAAATCGAGTCCAGAAAACAAGGCATAGTCTGCAGGGCCAGTCTCGGTTGGCCATTCGGCTATAGCCTTGTTGCTCCCCTTTTCGGGACGTGCACCCTGGGAATGGCGAATAGCCCAAGTGTCGGTCTGCCAACCCGCAGCCCGCAACTGAAAGTCGATAAGAACCCGTGTTTCATCCTCGCCTAGCTGCATCGTGTTTGCACGGCGTGCAGCTGATTCTCGAGCTGATCGCCGGATACCATCGGAAGACGTACTTTCACGGATGGCTTTGATAGCACTCTCCGCGTTAGAGGCAGACTTTGCAGTAACTGAGAGTTGCGGGCCGTAGGACTTTGCAAACCAGGTCGCCAAGCGCTCTGCAAGCTTCGCTGTCAGCGCTACTCGCATCTGGAGAGCCGCAGGCGGCATACCCGCCGTTTGACTTGTTTCGTTTATGGCGTGAAAGAATGGCAGAAGCGTAGATGGCAGTAAGCCGCGATTGCTCAGCGTATTGAGCCGGTCAGTTTGTGTGATGCCATCTCGATCTTCAAGCCCCTCAAATGCCAGAATGCACCGGATAACGTGTTCGCCTAGAAGTTGCACTCTCTCAAGGGCAGCCACGGGTTCTTCGGCTTGTGCTCCTGAGGCGAGGGTCCCCGGAACGATAATTCCCGGACACGAGGATTTTAGATCTGCAAAGGAACTCATAAGAGCTTGCCCGTCTTAATGCTGTACGCCTGCTGTGGTGTCACAATCAAATGGTCCAGTAATTTGATACCAAGAAGGGCTGCAATGTCCTCCAGCTTCCTCGTCATTTCAAAATCCTGGTCAGAAGGGGCGGGCTGGCCTTCGGGATGGTTATGAACTAGGATTAGTCCAGTTGCGTTATATAACATTGCTGGTTTCAGGATTTCCCGCGGATAGAAGGGTGCCCTATCAACCGTTCCCGCCACAATCTCAGCGTGGTGAACGATTTGCCTAGTCTCGTTGAGATAGAAAACATAGATGCATTCCTTAGCGTGGGAGCCCAAATGCATCCGGACAAAGGCAAAGACGTCCTCAGGCCCGGAAATGGATGATTGTTTTTCAACCTCCATCTCCATACATCGGATCAGACAAGCCCGAACGACACGAAGTAAAGAAACCGTATTCCGCCCAACTCCCTTGATTTCTGCCAAACGTTCACTCGGCTGTTGGAGCGCATTGATGAAGCTACCAAACTTATCAAGAATGGCTTTTGCTATTGGCTTTGTATCGGCGCGGGGGATGGCATAGGTCAAGAGCAGTTCAAGCAGTTCGTAATCAGGGAGGGAGGTTTGACCAGCCTTCAGAAAACGCTCTCGCAAGCGTTTTCTGTGTCCAGCCGGGTCTGTGTACTTATCAAGGGATGATTTCATCGAACCATTACCTAAATCTTTAACGGAAGCTAATCTCATTCCTGTCCCTGGGGGAGTTACCTACCAATATGAAACTGCAGGATATTGTGGCTCGGGAGAACCTTGTATTCATTGGCTTCAAGGAATTGACCATCATGAATAACAATCTGGAACGTTCCTACGCCATGTGGTACGTGACAAATTCGCAACATGACAGAAATGATCATTTAATTCATTTTGCAGCACAGCCAAAGGCGAGCTTATAGCAAAATTGGATGATAAACGGGGCATGTCATGATCTGGAAGCCTCCGATCATGAGGTGGCCGACCAAGGAATAAATGACCAAGAGAAGAATAGTCAAGACTCGTGGGAGAAGCAAATTGAAAAAGTGGGACCGGTGGAGGATCTAGAAAAATGAAGTTAAGACCAGATTTGTCAGGCGGCACGGATAACTATCACACTGTTAAGAAAATCGATCGGAGGTTGTTGCGATATCCCTCTCGAGAGGGGGCGGCGCGGACATAGCTGGCAGCCTATCACCGGTCGATGCCCAAACCTACTTCCGACGTAATTCTTCCTGCAGCAGGAGGTCATCTGGTCAGGGTGCCGATTCAGTGGCCCCGACCTTCGATTTTGATTTTGCCCAGGGGATACCAACCATCCGCCTGCATGCCGGCATTGGCGAATTTCACTTTGGGCTTGCGAGTCCAAGGATCGAGCAGGGCCAGGCTCAAGTCATAATCATCCGGAGCCAAGTCCGCCGGAAGGAAGACTGCATCGTCATAAAGGGAATCGCCAGGCAACCAGGAGCGGATGTCCGCCTGAGTCACGAGGATTTCAGCTTGCCTCGGGCTTTGTACCCGCAAAGCCAAAGGGAAGAAGTGATAGCACGGGGCTACCCCTTTGTTTTCCCACCAGGAGGTAAAGGCGAGTTTGCCTCCGGGAGAGGCAATTGAAGGGTAAGTAAACTTGCGCAACACCAATCGATAGCCCATGTGCTTCAGCCAGCGGTTCACCTGTGGCCACCAGTCATTGGGAACCGCTGAGGACTTGGCGTTGAAGGAGGAGATGTGCCACTTGAGTGACTGATCGATGATGTAGTCGATATCCCATCCTTCATCCTTCCAGTGCTGCATCACCCAACACACCTCAAATGACACCGGAGCCCTTTTCCAAGCGCCCTCCATTCCGAAATTGATGATCCCTTCTGGATAAGCGTCCAGCATGTGGCACCAGGACTTGCTGAATCCTCCCATGTCGCCAAGGCAATCCACCCTCCACCCCACATCCCGTCTCGAAAGCCCGCAAAGGTTAGTCTTCCGATCGGTCAGGAGCATGATTAATGGGGTATTTGGAAAAGACTCGAGGTAGCTTGAGACCAGTGCCTCACGAGTTCTCTGAGAAAGGAGTTCCGAGCCTGCTCCTTCTCCCCAAGCTCCCACAATGGCGAGGTCGACGCTCTCAAGGTCCGGATGCCCGTCAAAATGCCGACCCAAGGCCCGGATCATGGAACCGAAATACTGGGTGTAACGGGGATCCTCGGGATCCGTGCGCCATTTCCGTTCCGGCAGGTGCTTGCTGCTCTCACTGCCCACCATTTGACGATACCACAAGGGCGCATCATTGTCGGATTCAGTGCCGTAAGGCGCAATCCGAAGCAGCAGCGTCTGCCCCCGGCTAGCCGCTGTTTTCAGCGCCTTGTCCAACATGTCATACTGGTACTTTCCCATTTCAGGCTCGACGTACTTCCAGTAGACCCGAAAATACGCCAGGGAGGTGAGGGGATAATCGGCAATTTTCAGTCGCCCATTGAAGTCCCGATATTCGAGGGGATATCCCTCTGTCCATCGGGTTCCCGCATTCAAAGCGTCTCCATTGAACCGTTGGAAGGTCATGAATCCGATCCCAGGGTTCACCAGAACATCGTCACTCTCCGTCGGACGAACCGTCACGATATCCTGAGCAAAGACAGGAGTTGAAACAGCGAGCGACATAATCAGGACAAGAAGCGGAAATATCCGCATGGTCCCTCCTGAGTATTTCAATTTCGACGTGGGCATGCCCCCCCGTCGGCTTGCGGCTGAGACGTCATGCAGAGGGGGAACCGGCGCACGGCCTCCACCAATGCCCCCGGAAAGCCGTTAGGGTTCTGGAATAACCGGATAGCAGCAATTCCGGCGGCCCCGAGCGCCAGGCACTGGCGGTAGTTCCCCTCGTCGATGCCTCCTAATGCCAGCACTGGAATCCGAGACGCCCGGACTGCTTCTCGCAGTGCCTCCGGTCCAACCGGGACCCCGTAAGCCGCCTTGGAAGGAGTATAGTATACTGGACCAAAGGTAACAAAACTCATTCCTTGATCCTCGAGCTGCCGGATTTCCTCGATCGAATGGGTCGATACCCCAATCAGGAATTCGGAAGCGTGGAGTTGTTGGCGGATGGAGCGAGGGCCGACAGAGTTCTGAGCCAGATGGACACCATCGAAACCTGCTGCCAGGGCGACGTCCAACCGGTCGTTGACCAGGACTCGAGTCGAACGTCCTCTAGCGAGCGTCGCGGCTTGGACTGCCAAGGAAAACAATTCCCGTGCCGGCAAGTCTTTTTCTCGAATCTGGATGATATCCACTGAGGCTTCAATGGCTTGGCGAATATTCTCAATGAGAGGAATAGGGCAGGTTTTACGATCAGTAATGTAGTAAGTCCAGGCCACGCTACTTCTGGTCCAGGTAGGTCACAGCCAACTTAAAATGCATGGCTTCCCAAAGGCCGAGCCCAATGTCCACTAGCCCCAAACCGGAAACGGCCCCACGAAAATAGTGATTGAGGAGGACGTCGCGAATGGTGGGAAGATACAGCAAGAACAGGTTGTCTTCCCAATATTTAGACCACGGGAAGATGATCAGGAAAAAGCCCAACTCAAAACAGAAAAAGATGAAGACCACTACCAGGATCTTGTTAACCATTCATTGACTTCTTCAGAGACTCGATCTTCTCTGCTACGTCGCGATAATTGACATTGACCCCGTAGACATCCAGGAAGGTCTCCAGAGCTGCTTTGCAGTTGCCAGCCTTCTCGTGGGCACACGCCAAATCGTAGCGTAAGGCCTGATAAGTTTCTTCATCCCGTCCGGGACTTTCCAATCCCTTAGTAAACCATTTAATCGCAACCTGTGGCAATCCTTTTTCAACAAAACAGAGGCCCAGCATGTTGCAGCATTTCATGAACTCCTCGCCATCCTCCGTCGACGAGTGGCCTTTCAGCGCCCTCTGAAACTCGGCGATAGCTTCCTCAAGAAGACCCATTTCTTTGAAGGCAATGCCCAAACTATAGTGGGTCTCAAAATCGGACTCTTCCTTTTCTTCGTCCTCTAACCCTTCCTTGAATTCGGCGAAGATCTCAGCTAAACTCGAACTTTCCGTCAATCCTTTTCGGGCCTCTCCATGCGGCAATTCCTCCCTGCCGTTGGCGGGGTATGCCGGCCTCTCCAGGGATGAGTCGGCCAGTTCGGAATCCAGATGATCCATCATCTCGGCAAAGGGTGCTGCAGGAGCTGAGACTACGATTTTTTTCGCCTCGGCTTCAGCCTCCCGTGATCTGTCGAATCCGGCCGGGATGACAGGCTCAGCCGGGACATTGATTTCCTTGGGGGATTTCTCCTCGCTGGGAGGGGCCGAAGGAGCTTCGATCTCTTCGATGCTGATCTCCTCGGCAAATGGTTTTTCGCCATCCGCCTGCACCGCTGCGACTTCTTCACCGGCCGGCTGAGGCTGATTCTTGACTTGGCGCTGGTACCGCTCCAATCTTAGTTGGCCTTCCGGGCCATCGGGATCCAACAGCAGGTACTCGTCCAAACACCTTTTGGCTTCAGGAAGGAAGTTTTGTTCAAGGTAAAAGTCGAACTCCTCTCCCAAGCCTTTCAGCCGTTCCTGCTCGGCAGCGGAAACTAGTTTCTTGGGAGTCGTCGCGGCTACTTCAGGAACGACCGCTCCCGTCTCATCATGGTAAATTGGCTGTTGGTGAAGATCCGGATCGTACTGATAAGCCAACGCGAAGTTGTGGTTTGCGCTTTCTGTATCTTTACGAGCCGTGTAGATGCTGGCCAAGATCAAACATTCCTGGGCCGCCTCGCGTAATTCGCCGGCGCGAGCGTAAACGTCTCGGATCTTTTCGTGGGCCTCAATGTGATGAGGGACCCACAACAGGATCCGTTTGTATTGTTCAACAGCCTTCTCAAACAACCCATAACCGGCAAATAGGTCTCCCTCCACAATCAAGCTCTGGAGCTGTTCCGAGCTATACTCAGATCCCTCAACAGCCGCCCTCTCGGTACCTTCTTCCGGAACTTCCGATTTTATGGTCCTGATAGTGGGCTCCGTGACGAACTTCTCGGCAATGGTAGACATATCCGGAATCAGACGGGGAAGCTCGATATCCGCGCCCTCGATGCCAAGCTTGTCTTTGATCTGTCTCAGTGTTTCGCGGTGGGACGGATGATCCGGTTCGAGGCGAGTCAATTGGGTATATATGCTGGCGGCCTCTGCGAACTGTTCGTTTCTGAGATAACTATTTCCTACCTTTTCCAGCAAACCCGGGAGGTTGTGAGTAAGATTGGCAGCCGAATAGTACCGAATCAACTCCAACATTGCTGGAATGTGATCAGCTTCTGTTTGAAGGATCGATTTCAGATGGTTTTCAACCGCTTCACCTTCACTTCTCTCCAGGGCAGCGTCGACAACTGCACCAGCCTGACGGGCAGCTCGGTCCAGCTGCCCCTGACTACAGAGGGCCTCGCCAAGGTTCAGCTTCAGCTTATAATACTGGCTATCCAACTCCATCAAATGGTCGGCCGTTTTCAACGCTTCGTCCAGTTGCCCGGCTTTAAGCAGGATCCGAAACCGCCCTTCCAAGATGTCCTGGTTGAATTCGTGAAACTGGATTTTGTCCAGATGGGCCAGCGCTTCTTCGGTACGCCCCAAGTCGCTGATGACTTGAGAGTAAGTCAAGGCCACCTCGACATCGGCCTCGTTGATCTCCAAGGCCCGCCGCAAATAGTCTTCTGCTTCTGCTAGTGCCCCCTTTTTCCTTGACTTCCGGGCTGCGGAATGGAAAGCACGAAGGGCCTCATCATTCTGTCCCAGCTTCAGGCTTACCTCTCCCAAACGCCCGTCGATGCCTGGGTTTTCAGGATCCACCTCGACGGTCTTGCTCAAAGTCGCCGCGGCCTCCTTGAGATTTCCCTTGCGAAGCAGAACATCGGCGGCCTGCAAATAATGGAAACGGGCATCACTCATCAACCCCTGACGGACATACAGATCAGCCAGGCGAACCAGAGAGTTTGTTTGAGCCGGGTCGGTCTTGCAGACCTTTTTGTACATGGCAATAGCGCGCACCACAAACCCACCATTGTCATAGCTCTCTGCCAACCGGGTAAAGCATTTGACTGCTTCCGCAATATTACCGATCCGGACATACAGGTCTCCCAAAGTATTAACCAGAGGGAGATCTGTCGGGTCCTCTTTAATCAGCTTTTGATATTCGGCAATAGCGTGGCTGATTTTTCCTTGGATGACGTATTTCTCGGCAGCTTTTAATACTTTGGCCTTGTTTAAAGCCATCCCTCAACCTTCTCCCTGACTGAGCTAAAAGTCCGCCCAAACATTGATATGGTTACCTCCAAAGGTTCGGACCACATGCGTCCGAACCCGCCAGAGTTGACCGGGACTGGGTACGAACCGTAAGACCTTGGGCTCCCCCTAGGCTATTGTGCCAGCCGCTCTAAAACCTTCCGAGTTGAATCTGGCTTGCTCTCTCCACTCGATCGCCCTCCGGACACACCCCACGAAACGTTAGGCGATGTAGGGGAGTAGGGCCTAGCCGTTTGAGCCCTTCCAAGTGCCGGTCAGTCCCATAGCCTTTGTTTCTCGCTAGATCATAACCTGGGTATTGGGCGGCCAGGCCTGTAATGAGCCGATCACGCTCCACCTTGGCCAGAATGGAGGCAGCCCCGATTGACATTGAGCGGGCGTCCCCCTTAATAATTCGCCTCTGAGGAATTGTGATCCCATCAATGAACAGACCATCGCAAAGAATGATTTCCGGCTGCTGCTTGAGTCCTCGAAGGGCTAGCCGCATGGCCTCTTTTGTTGCTTCCAAGATGTTTATTCTGTCGATCGTGGTGGCCGCCACAAAGGCAATGGAAAAATCCAGAGCCGCTTCTCTTATGTTTTCGGCCAATCGCTCCCTTTGCTTAACACTGAGTTTCTTGGAATCATCGATACCCGAAGGGACCCGGTCCAGATCGAAAACAACGGCACCCGCGCAAACCGGACCAAAAAGCGCGCCTCTTCCAACTTCATCAATCCCGGCGATTCTAAAGTATCCTTCCGCCATAGCTGACGACTCGAACCTCAGGTCACAACAGAGCGGAGAGTCAGGTATCCAGTCAAATAGAGCGGAATTGTTCATCCGGGCTAAGCCGGTCGAATGTCTGACCGGAGAAATGAAAAAAAGGCTAGTCCTCGCAATACCAAGAACTAACCTTCGAGAGGAAACACCCTGCAGTTTCTAACTGGCCTTCACTTCCTTAATCCGTGCAGCCTTCCCCTTCAAATTGCGGAGGTAATAAAGCTTAGCTCTGCGGACTCGGCCCTTCCGGGCCAACTCAATCTTGTCGATCACTGGAGAATGAAGGGGGAAAATTCGTTCAACTCCCTGCCCAAACGAGGTCTTTCTAACTGTGAAGGTCGAACGAGTGTCACCTCGTTTGTAGGCAATAACAATCCCTTCAAAAACCTGAATGCGTTCTTTATCGCCTTCCTTGATCTTGACGTGGACCCGGACCGTGTCACCTACCCCAAACTCGGGGACGTCAGCCCGCAATTCCTTTTTTTCAATGGCACTTAACGGGTTCATGCTCGTACCTCAGAATACTAATTCAGAACTCGCTTTCGACTTCTAGTAATGCTCTTTCCGATTCAGACAAACTTTGATATTTTAATAGATCCGGTCGATTCTTCAAAGTCTTTTCTAAAGCCTTCCGATTGCGCCAGGTTTGGATCCTGGAGTGATCACCGGACAGGAGGACCTCCGGGACTCTCATCTCTCTAAAAACCTCTGGCCGTGTGTAGTGGGGGCAATCCAACAAAGGGGTTTCCAAATGAGTACTCCTAGAGCCCAACGCTGGCCCAAAGGAGTCTTTTTGCGCGCTTGACTCGTTGTGCAAGACCCCGGGAATCAACCGGGTCACTGCATCAAGGATGACACACGCGGCCAACTCTCCCCCCGTCAAGATGTAATCACCAATGGAGACCTCATCGGTGGCCAAGTACTCCGCCACTCGTTCATCGACCCCCTCATATCGTCCGCAGATCAGGGTTAATTGTAGGCAGCGGGATAGCTCAAGGGCCACGGATTGACCAAGCTTACGTCCCTGCGGGGAGAGCAAAATCACACGCCGATTCGATCCAGGTCTTGCCGCGTAAATGTGTTCCACAGCACGGAATAGCGGTTCCGGCTTCAAGACCATGCCTTCGCCCCCCCCGAAGGGCCGGTCGTCCACCGACTTGTGCCTGTCGGTGGCAAAGGCCCTCAGATCATGAATCGACACGGTAATCCTTCCCTTCTTTTGTGCTTGCTTAACCATGCCGAAGTCTAAGGGTCCCGCAAAGAAACCGGGAAAAATGGTGACAATATCGAAGTGGAGAAGACTCATGGCCTTGGAATTAAAGGGAAGGGGCGAGAAGTCTCAAATGTCCACAAGCCCCTCTGGGAGGTTGAGGACGAGTTCCTTGGCCTCAATGTCGATTCGAACCACCCACTCCTCCGCAAACGGAATCAGGATCTCTCGCTCCTTCGACTCGACCTTCAGAAGATAACCTGATCTCTGCTCGATTACCTCCTTTACCTCACCGTAAGTGGTGCCGCTGGGGTCCTTCACAGCGCATCCCAAGAGATCGAATTGGAAGTAAGCTCCTTTCGGGAGCGAAACTGCCTCGTCGCGTGGAATCTGAAGTTCATAGTCTCGCAGAGCTTCAGCGTCTGAGATCGAACTTACTCCATGGAATTTCAGGATTATCCTGTTTCTATGGAACCAGTAGGACTCAAGGGTTAGGTGAAACGGATGTGCGTTTTCCTTCCAGAGTGAGATTTCTTGGGATTTGAGGATCTCGAAGCGCTTCGGAAAGTCCGTGAGTATTTCAGCTGTGACTTCGCCCCGGTTACCTCTGCTCCGGAGGATTTTGGCAATAGAGAGATACCGGGGTCCGGCCAATGTCCTAATTACTCCAGAATCTCCAAGGTAAAACGCTTCTTTAGCTTCATTCCCGCTGCACCGAGGATGGTTCTGATCGAGCGTGCTGTTCGCCCCTGCTTGCCAATTACTTTTCCCAAATCACTCTGGGCCACTCTCAGCTCAAGAACAGTGGTCTGCTCACCTTCGATCGGTCTGACCGAGACTTGATCAGGATTGTCCACCAGCGCTTTCGCAATCTGTTCAATTAGCTCTTTCATAGCCACCTCCAGGTGATGGTCAGTTCAAAGCGTGATGAAGGGTTGAGAATCCGCTTGGCAGGAAGCAGCTGCGTGCGTCGATTAGCTGACTTTTCTCACAAGACTCCTTACCGTCTCACTGGGTTGTGCCCCTTTGGAAATCCAATAGTCGTATTTTTCTTTCTTCAGATCGACCACCGTTCCATCCCGTTTCGGATTATAGTGTCCCAAGACCTCAAGGAACCTGCCGTCCCGCGCCTTGGACTTCTCGATAACCACAACCCGGTAAGCTGGCTTCTTCTTTGTACCCATTCGGGTTAGTCGAATAGTGAGCAAAAACATTCCTCCACGATTAAAATTAACATCCCTAACATGTGCTACCCGCCCTTTGTTTCAGAAAATACGTCATCAAGCCCGAGACCCAGGACTCCTTCCATCATCTCATTCGATTTACGGAAGTCCCTTTTCCACTAAATATACCAGATGGTTTAGGAATACTTAAGCAAAAAATGCGCTGGGGAAGCAGCGATCCTTGCCCGACCGGCATAACGAGCAACATCAACCTCCCGTTTCATATTCTCTCCAGACCTGTAGCGGATTTTGCCAAAGATACTGCACTCCCCCCAAGGTCAATCAGGCAAGTCAATACACCAAAGAATTCCAGTCCAGGAATTAGTGTCAGAATAACAAGCCACAACCCCGTGGAGAATCACCAAGAACAGGCTCCGGGGCTATTCCCTCTTCCTGGCGGTCAGCCGCACAGAATGCTCAGACACCTATGGTCCTCAGAATCTCTTGTTTGGAAGGTTTAATCTTGATAGGGGCGTTGGCAAAGGTGGATTGAATCTTGCCCTGGCGTTCGACGAGTTCGTTACGATAGATTGCCTTCTCATAGAGGGAATCCTGGTGGTAATTGACAGTATAGTCGGGGTCTTTCAATAGGTTTCCTGTCAGAACCGCCACGACGTCCTCGTCCTTATCGATCTCACCGGTCTGTATCAGTTTTTTGATTCCAGCAACCGTCGTGGCGGAGGCCGGTTCACAGCCCACACCGTCACGTCCGATCATGGCCTTAGCGTCGGCGATTTCCTGTTCGCTGACTACGTCGCACCAACCATTAGTCCAGTCCATGGCACGCACAGCTTTCTTCCAGGATACCGGGTTCCCGATCTTGATGGCTGTGGCAAGCGTATGGGCCTCCATCGGAATCAGACGGGGAGAATGGTAGATCAAGGTTCGGTATAGCGGATTGGCCCGCTGGGCCTGAATGATAGTAACCATCGGCATTTTGTTGATGAACCCAAGGTCATAAAGCTCCTTGATGGCCTTTCCAAAGGACGAACTGTTTCCTAAGTTCCCGCCTGGAACCACAACTCGGTCCGGTATGGCCCAGCCTCGCTGGTCGAGCATTTCAATGATGATCGCTTTCTGCCCTTCCAGCCGGAAGGGATTGATGGAATTCAGCAGGTAGACATCGGTCTCTTCGGTGATTTCCTTCACCAGTCTCATGGCTTCGTCGAAATCACCCTGGATCTGTAGAGTGAGGGCTCCGTAATCCAGGCTCTGCGAGAGCTTTCCAAAAGCTATCTGTTGGTCAGGAATGAAGATAACTGCTTTGAGGCAAGACCGAGCTGCGTAAGCAGCCATAGAAGCTGAGGTATTGCCGGTACTGGCGCAAGCTACGATCCTGGAGTTCATCAGGCGAGCCTGAGTCACTCCCGCCGTCATGCCGTTGTCTTTAAAGGATCCAGTCGGATTCAAACCCTGGTGCTTCAGCCAGAGTTTCTTCAGTCCGGTATATTCGGCGCAACGCGGGGCATCAAATATAGGAGTCTTGCCTTCCTGCATTGTGACCACTTTAGTCAAATCAGTGCAGAAGGGCAGAAGCTCACGATAGCGCCAGACACCACTCATATCCAACGGGTCATCTGACAGCCGGCGTTGTCGAAACTCTCGTTTCAGCGCTTCAGGGTCGGTGATTTGAAAATCGTAAACCACATCTAACAGTCCTCCACAACGTGGACAGACATAGGCCTTGCTAGAGGCGGGCATAATCCCCTGGCAGCTTTCTTCAATACACTTGAGTTGCGCAAGCATGGCGTAAATCTAATCGAATTCCCCTCAAAACACAACCGATCAACTAAGAGGTAATTGGATAAATCGCAGGCAATTCTGCATAGGGATCTGTTCGATCGATGAAATGGAAGCCACGATTCTTAAGCCTGTTCTTTCGGGGTCGAATCGCCACTATGGTCTAGGAAAGGGCCAAGGGAGCATCGCTGGTGTTCCCAACTTCAAGTGGACATCAGCATTCAGCGTCATGTCAGCAAAATTGCGGGCCAGGAATTTTGGATATCCAGCGGCGGCAATCATCGCAGCATTATCGGTGGATAGTATGGGGGACGGAAAGTAGACAGGTAAGGCTTCCTCTCGAAATGCCGCAGTGAAGCGGGCCCGAAGTTGACTATTCGAGGCAACCCCGCCCGCGACCATGATAGTGCGTGGGCGGAAAATCTCTGCAGCTCGAAGAACTTGGTCGAGCAAGGTGTCCACCACAGTCTGTTGGAAGCTTGCGACCAGATCATAGATAGGTTGGGGAAGATGGTTGAGGAAGCCCGAATCGTGCTGACGGTTGCGTACCATTACCAGCTCCAATGAGAGGTTGGACTGAACATGCCGCAGCACTGCAGTCTTTATTCCAGAGAAGCTGAAGTCAAGGCGGCCATCACTGATCTTGGTCGAGGAAAATCGGACGGAGCTGGGGCTTCCTTTCCTGGCCAGCCTGTCGATCACCGGACCACCCGGATAACCGAGACCCAATAATTTCGCGACTTTGTCAAAGGCCTCTCCGGCAGCATCATCTCGAGTCCGACCGATCAGCTGGTAGACCCCAGCGTGCTTATCATCAGTTCCGAGCTGCCCGACATGAAACAAGCTGGTGTGTCCGCCTGATACAACCAGCACCAATGATGGATAGAGACGATTCCATTCGGACCAAGGGACTTGGGTTCCCTCCTCTCCTCCAGCCAATTGCAGAGGGACAGAATAGATGTGCCCTTCAAGATGATTGACCGCTATCAGAGGCACCTTTAAGGCATAGCTAAGAGCTTTCGCGTAGTTGATTCCCACTAGCAGCGATCCCACCAACCCTGGGCCCTGGGTTACCGCAATACTATTCAGGTCTTCCTGAAGTATTCCCGCATCTTCAAGGGCCCCCTTGACGACATACGAGATGTTCTGCAGATGGTGGCGGGAGGCTAGCTCCGGGACGACGCCTCCATACTTACGGTGAACCGACACTTGGGAAGCCACGACATTCGATAGGACGTCACTCCCGTCTCTGAGGACCGCTGCTGCAGTCTCGTCACAAGAAGACTCGATTCCGAGAGTCAAATGAGACATGAACTTAATCCCGTTTATCGCCCCTCTTTTCCGACAACATCCCGCCGCTGCGGGCTCGAGGCGAGCTGGCGGTACTATTGAAATGGGTCATCGGTGAGGGCTCCCTTAGTTAGGAGTCCCCTGTTTGTAGATTAAGGAGACCCCCGAAGAGGCCCGCCGTTCGAGCGGCACGGAATGCGGGTTTTCACCCCGCACCGTCCGGACGGCGGAGATCAATGGAATGATGTCTGCCTTGCAATATCAACCTTTGGCTCCTGACGGAGCCGATTCCCCCTTTGACCACGTCTTTACTAAAAACGCGCAGTTTGGTTTGACCAGCTGGACGGATTCTGCTAGATTACTTGTTTTTGAATTATTCATCAGGAGGCATTTATGGCGGCTCGTTGTGAAATCTGTGGGAAAGGGCCACTATTCGGAAACAATGTCAGTCATGCCCATAATGTCACAAAAAGACGCTGGAATCCCAACCTGCAAAGAGTCCGAGTGATAGTTAGCGGCATTCATAAGCGCGCCTGGGTGTGTGCTTCCTGCATTCGTGACGGCCGGGTTGTTAAGTCGCATTGATTCGCAATGCTCACTTGTTGCGAGTGTGTTCTTGTGCATAAGTCGACGAGGCCCACTCCAGTTCTCCCACGATGAGACTATTTTGGTCTCTCGCCCCAGGGTTTATACCCAGCCTTCAATTATAGACAGTTATTCTGCAGGTCTCACTGCCATTCTACTTCGTGCACGCCGCGTATTTTCTTAATCGAATGGACGGCCTTCTCCAAATGTTTGAGGTCGGAGATCTCAATCGTCAGATGAATCATTCCGCGATGGTCCTCAAATGCTTGCGCTTCGATGTTTTTGATATTGGTTTGGGTGTCGGAAATGGTTGAAGTGATCTCAGCGAGCAGTCCTTGACGGTCTTCCGCCGAAATAGAGAGCTTGACGGCAAAAGTAGTCTCACCACCTCCCGTCCATTGAACTTCGATCCTGCGGTCCGCTTCATAAAGCAGATTGGAAACATTGGCACATCTTTTGGCATGTACGGCCACACCTTTCCCCCGAGTGATATAACCAACAATTTCTTCACCGCGAATCGGATTGCAGCATTTGGCCCGGTACACCAACAAGTCGTCGATTCCCTTGACCTTAATCGCAGCGTCCGACGAAATTCCGAAAACCTTCTTGACCGCCGAGGTCAGCCGGGAGAATTTCTCTTCCTGAGGTTCCTGCATTTCTTCTTGTGGGATGAGCTTGCTAAGAAGCACTTTAGCGGAGACTTTTCCAAAACCTAGAGCCGAGTAAATGTCGTCGAGCTTGGTGCAACCGTAGTCTGGCGCAACCTTCATCAGCTGGCCCTCATCCAGCAGTTTTTTGAGGTTGACTTTGAACTTCCTCGCTTCCTTTTCCAGGATTTTTTTGCCGATCTCTACGGAGCGCGTCCTCTGGCTGACATTGATGAAATGCCGGATTTTGTTGCGGGCCTTAGTCGTCTTGATAAATGACAACCAGTCTCGGCTTGGAGTGTGACCAGGCTGGGTCTGAATCTCCACAATATCACCATTCTTCAATTTTGACTTAAGCGGCAAAATTCGGCCATTGACCTTGGCCCCGATGCAAGTGTGTCCCACTTCAGTGTGGATGGCATACGCAAAATCTACAGGGGTGGCATCGCGCGGTAGGATAATGACCTTTCCCTTGGGTGTGAAGGCATAAACTTCTTCCGGATAGAGATCGAACTTCAGTGTACTCAAGAAATCACTAGGATCCTGCATTTCCTGTTGCCACTCTACCAGTTGTCGGAGCCACTGAAAGCGTTGATCGTCCTTCTCATCGAGACCCTTGCCGGTCTTGTATTTCCAATGTGCGGCAATACCTTCCTCAGCAATGCGATGCATTTCTGAGGTTCGGATCTGCACTTCAAAAGGTTGTCCGTGACGACCAATAACAGAAGTATGGAGAGACTGGTAGAGGTTGGGGCGCGGAATGGCAATGAAATCCTTAATTCGGCCGGGAACAGGTCTCCACAAGTTGTGGATGATCCCTAGGGCGGCGTAACAGTCGTGAACTGTGCCCGTGATAATCCGGATGGCCATGAGATCATAGACCTGTTCGATGGAAATCTTCTGTCGCTTAACTTTCTGGTAAACACTGTATATGCGCTTTATCCGTGACTCGACCGTACAAGGGGTATCATGCTCCTGGAGCTTCTGAACAATAAGTTCCTTGACTTCATCCAGAAACTCCTCCCTGACTTTGCGCTTGCTCTCGATTTCCTGTTTGATCTCCTGGTAGGCTTCGGGTTCCATGAAGCTGAATGCCAGGTCCTCGAGTTCACCCCGCAGTTTTCCCATTCCTAGCCGGTGAGCAATGGGAGCATAAATCTCCATGGTTTCCTGGGCAATGCTATGCTGTCGCTCTGGTGAGAGAAACTGCAGGGTGCGCATATTGTGAAGCCGGTCAGCCAGTTTCACCAGGACAACCCGGATATCATCCACCATTGCTAGAAACATCTTGCGGAAGTTCTCGGCCTGCTCCATCTCCTTCGAATAGAAGGAAATCTGACTGATCTTGGTGACTCC
>DATKMG010000801.1:0-6672 GCA_035541995.1 Terriglobia bacterium | reverse complement strand
ACCCGAGCTTAGCCCAGCCTCTGGCCCGTCTGCTGTTCTCAGTTTATTGCCTCCACCTGCAGGAATTCTCTTCCGATATGGTCGCACCTGTCCCTTTGCACCGCTCCCGGGAACGCGAACGCGGATTTAATCAATCGCTGCTTCTGGCCAGATATTTCTCCCGTCTGGTAGATATCCCCTTTCACCCGCGGCTTCTGACTCGCATCCGGGCCACGCAAATGCAAGCGGGTTTGTCCCGTCGGGCTCGGCGTTTAAACTTGGCCGGGGCCTTCTTGCTCCCGGATAAGACCGAGGTGGCTGAGAAAGCCGTTCTGCTGGTCGATGATGTTTTTACTACAGGGGCTACTGTCAATGAATGTGCTAGACTGTTAAGAGTGAGTGGTGCCCGGCGGGTAAATGTGCTGACATTGGCTCGCGTAATTCAAGGGTAGGAAGCATGCATATGAGGCGGCACTCAAAAGCCGGTGAGCCGGACCGTCGAGGCTCCAGGCAAGCAGTGGGCTCTTGGTTTTTCCTCTCGACCTGGGTACTTTTTATTGGGGCCGCAATCTGTTTATTTTCTGACCCACCTGCCAGGTCGATGCCTGATCCCTTTTCAACCTCACAACTCTTCCAGGTTTCGGATGCAAATCCTCCCCAGGAAAGCCAACCGGCTGACAGCAGTCTGGCCCTGGGAGTGGACTACTTCCCCCTAACTTTGGGGAACCGCTGGATCTATAACAAAACCGAGAGCAGATTTAAGAAGACTGATACTGTCAAGGTGGAGATAATCCGGACTCCCATCATAAAGTGGAAGACTTACTATGTATTCAATCAACTTCCATTCGTTCCCGGTCTGGAAAACGCTAATAACATCCCAGTACGGTACGATGCCCCTAGCCGTAGCTTCCTGAAACTCACCCCCGATGGGGAAAAGTCCTTGTTCCCTGTGGGCGAGCAAGCTGACGCCCGATTCGCGTCATCAGTCGACGAACGGAGCAACCCTGTAGAAAACAGGCTGAGTTATATGGCTTGTGTGCGCTGCCAGAATGCCGGGATGGAGATGGTATTTGACCGGGGCGTGGGTGTTGTGGCCGTCGAGTCGACCTTTCCATGGGGAACGGAAACCTATGAACTGAAGTCAGCGGAAGTGAATCGGCGGAAATTCGGGGAACCCATAGCTGAAGGAAAAGGCGGAGGGAAACAATCCAAGTTCGGGACTGGGTTAGTTCGAGTCGACCCCAACCTCACCCTGGATGCTCAAAAGACTGACAATGGGGTCAAGCTCGTTTTCACAGTCAAGAACCCTACCGAAGGTTACTTGAGCTTCCGCTTCAATACAAGCCAAACCTTCGACTTGATCGTCCGAGAAAAAGACACGGGCTTTGAGATCTGGCGATGGTCAAAGGGCAATTTTTTCTCGCGTGTCCTTCGCAATGTTGCACTGCTCCCCCAAGATGAATGGAAGTTTGAAGAAAATTGGGATTATAAGGACAACGAGAGAAACGAGATCAGGCGGGGAACATACGAAGTAGTAGCTCTTTTGACTACGGTTGAACCTAGGGAGTCGGCTCCCGTCGACATTATGGTACCCTGAGATGGGTCGACAGCGCCCTCTCGCTCAAGCATGAAAGTGGTGAGCGAACGGATGAGGTCATTTGTCGTTGGATTTGTATTCGTTCTCCTATTGTTGATCGATTGCACTGCTATGCTTCAGACAAAGGAAACCTTCAACCAGCAGCGCGAGGAGATGGTGGTCCAGCAAATTGCCGGGAGGGATGTGACAGACAAGCGGGTGCTGGAGGCCATGACCAAAGTCCCACGCCACCTCTTCGTTTTTCCAGGTGAGGAACGGTACGCTTACGAGGATCGTCCCCTGCCGATTGGCCACGGCCAAACCATATCCCAGCCCTACATTGTGGCCTTAATGACTGAAGTCGCCCGGATTAATAAAGAGGATGTGGTGCTGGAAATCGGCACCGGCTCTGGTTATCAGGCTGCTGTTCTATCGGTACTAGCCAGTCAGGTTTATTCCATCGAGTACATTGAAGCGTTGGGTCGGGAAGCCCGGGAGCGCTTGAAGTCCTTGGGTTATAACAACGTTGAAGTAAAGATTGGAGATGGATACGAGGGATGGCCGGAGCATCAGCCTTTCGATGCCATCCTGGTGACGGCGGCGATTGATCATATTCCTCAGCGCTTGATCGATCAGCTCAAGCCAGGTGGTAGACTGGTGATCCCGCTTGGTGGGGAATTGGAGAACCAGGTTTTGAGAGTGGTCGAGAAAGATTCCAGGGGAGTAATCTCTCATCAGGATATCATCCCGGTTCGGTTTGTTCCCTTCCTGGGGGAGCATGTAAAGTCCCGATAGCCTGGTTAGTGATACCTGGCGGGAGTGGGCATCTTACGCATACGGTGGGTCAGCTTTCCGAGAGACTTGTTCAGGAAATGGTCGCGCGGGAGAAAAGGAAGTAATGGCTTTCGGCGACAGCCTAGTTTTTTCATCTCGGTCAGGAGTTGAGTTTTGTTGGCGACGTATTTCAACCCCTCGACAAGCGTCTCTAATGCTTTTTTGCGCTGGCCTGCTCTTGAGTAGACCTTGCTTAGGTTGATGTAAAGTTCCGGCTCACAGACCGCCAGCAGAATGGCAGCGCGGCAGAAATTAATGCCGTCCTGATAGTTGTCCTCAGATAAGGCCAAGACCACTCCATAATACGACATATAGAGGGGATTTTCAGGGGCCTCCTTAAAGAGGCAACGGAAAGCATTGGCCGCTTCAGGCAAGTGGTTTCGCCGAAGGTAATCCAAACCCAAGCGGAAAGTTCTTTGACTCGACTCGGCTGGCATAGAACCCTCCCTGGATCCTATAACTGAATTAAACCGTCATGCCTTGAGAGAATGGTAATCGGTGAAGGGATCGAATCGGATCTTGCCAGGACACCCGGGGACGCCGACAACATACCACTCACCCCTGGCAATGGGCAAGGGAAAACTACGAAAAGAAACTATGATTGCCGTTGAATTACGTAATCGGCAAGTTCGTGGAGGAACCAGGCAGAATCTCCGAAGCGGCTGAGGCTTTCCTTGGCCCGGGAAATCCATTTCCTGGCTTGCATTCTTGCCCCCTCCACACCGAGCAGGGAGGGGAAGGTCACAATGTCGCGAGCTGCATCCGTATTCACGCCCTTTCCTAGTTTCCGAGCGTCACCCGTGACATTGAGGATATCGTCTGTTATTTGAAATGCAATTCCGATAGCCTGTCCATAGTCTCTGAGCGCTGCCAATGCGCCCTGGTCAGCTGCGGCCAATACTGCGCCACACTCCAGAGCCGTCTGAATTAAATGGCCCGTTTTCAGATGACTGGTTTGTTCGAGTGTCGGGAGCTGTTTGTCTTTGGAATACTTCTCAATGTCCATGACCTGTCCCCCGACCAGGCCTCTGCTGCCAACAGCGGAGGCGATGTGATGGCTGATCTGGCCGAGGATTGCCCAAGGGATAGGCTCAGTCATTCCTTTTCCCAGGAAGCACTCGAAAGCCAGGGAGAACAAGGCGTCTCCAGCCAGTACAGCAATGGCTTCTCCATAGACCTTGTGGTTGGTAGGACGACCGCGGCGGAAATCGTCATTATCCATGCAAGGTAGATCGTCGTGGATAAGAGAATAGGTGTGGATCAGTTCCAGTCCCGAAGCCAGAGGAAGAATCTGATCTCCTTGCCCACCAACGATCTCAAAAGCTGTTACCGCCAGCACTGGCCTGAGCCGTTTTCCACCCGCAAAGACACTGTAGCGCATGGATTCGTGAATGATCCTTGGCTCCTCATCAACCGGGGGTAATAACCGCTCAAGGGACCTTTCGATTAAGGCTTTCTTCTGGCTCAGGTACTCTTCAAATCGAGGTGAGAGGATATGCACGTTCATTTGTGTGCACAGATGCCCGCGGTGTATTTTCAGCAAAAGGGAGTTATCCCTTGGCAATTCCCGCGCAGTATACTCTATCGGAAGTGAAAGAAAAAGGAGGATCTCTTGGCTCACTCTCAGATTCAAATTCGTCATGCAGGTGAAGCAGACGGATCGACCGTGATTTCCCTGGTCAATGCCTTGGCAGATTACGAGAATTTGTCCCGACCCGATCACGATGCCTGCCAGCGGCTCTTGAATGATGCATTCGGGGACCGCAAGCGGATTGACATATTGCTCGCAGACTTAGAAGGACGTTCGGTGGGGTACGCAATCATTTTGGAAACCTATTCTTCCTTTCTTGCACTACCCACTTTGTACTTGGAAGACATCTTTGTACTTCCCGAACATCGTGGATGTGGCGCTGGGTATCAACTTTTCCAATTCTGCGCAAAAGAGGCTCTCAGGCGTGGTTGCGGTCGTATGGAGTGGATGGTCTTAGACTGGAACGAGTTAGCTCACAAATTCTATTTGCGCCTAGGCGCGAGGCGATTACAGGAATGGATTCCCTACCGGATACTTCGCAATGAAATCGAGAACATGTTGGCAGGGACATAGATTCGGCTACAGAAATGCTAATCGAATTTCAGAATTGAAGTTGTCGGGCTGGGCGGATGCCCCTCTTATACTAGAGCTGCCGAAGCCCAGAAAATTGCCGCTAAGTATCTCGACTTGGCCAATGATTGTTTTATCAAGAAGTTAGGAAACCGACCCGGGGTAAAGAGGGAAAGACCCATTGCGACTCCGTCCGGAAACTAAATGCAATCGTGCACTCAAAACGCAAAACTGTGCCTTCAGCATCATGCTCCTTATATTAAGGAAAGGATAGCATTACCGCACAATGCAAATCACTGAAAGTCGATCGGTCCGAACTAGGACAAACGGGATGCGTACGGCAAAACGGATCCCCTTGAAAGTCAAGTTCACTGTGGTCGGGCAGAATTCCACAGGAACTTCATTTGAAAGTGAGGCTGAGACCCTGGTGGTGAGTCCCATCGGCGGGTGTTTCATTTTTGACCAAGACGTCAAAGAAGGGGACAATTTGCGGCTGGTTGCTTCAAATGGGCGGGCCTTCACGGCGAATGTCCGATGGTTTAAGTATGATGCCAGTTGCAACCTGCGCTATGTGGGGTTCAGACTCCTGGAGCCAAGAACCGGATGGGTTATCGCCGATGGAAGCCAGTTAAGAGCCAGGGCTTCGGGCTCATGACTCGAACTGGTTACCTGGACCAGGATAACAATCCGCTGCTACGTCTCATCCCTCGCAGGGCCTACCCAATCTCCATCGATTAGTGGAATTCTACCCTCTACAGTGAGGCTTCGAGCCTACTTTGGTCTTCTATTGGACTCCTGGAGAAGAAGTTTCCCCTTGTTTTCGGGATCAGTTTTCAGCTCCAGGAGGCTCGGGACAGACGCAAGACTAGATGATATCATTCGTCCCCATGAGTGCGCCTGTTTTGGTCTGGTTCCGGCTCGATCTGCGTTTGACCGACAACCCCGCATTGATGGCTGCGGCTGCCCGAAGCCATCGGGTCCTGCCGGTATTTATCTGGGCGCCCGAGGAGGAAGGCGACTGGCCTCCAGGCGCGGCGACCCGTTGGTGGCTGCATCAATCTCTGCGGTCCCTTGACGCAGGTCTGCGGCGCTTGGGTATCCCTCTCATCCTGCGCCGTGGCCCGTCCCTCGATGCACTGCGCTCGTTGATCCGCGAAAGCGGCGCAGACGCTGTATTCTGGAATCGGCGCTACGAACCGGCCTTGAGCAAGCGGGATGCGCTCGTCCGGCAAGCTTTGCTGTCAGAGGGATTGCAGGTTGAGACTTTTAACTCTGCCTTGCTATTTGAACCGACGGAGGTCAGTAACAAGAGCGGCAAGCCATTTCTGGTCTTCACCCCGTTCTGGCGCCGTTGCTTTTCTTTGGCCCGGCCCTTTATGCCTGCAGCGGCACCGCTCTTGGAAAAATCCATGACTCTCCCATCGCAGTCGCTGGAGGAATTTGGCTTGGAACCCCGCGTCGACTGGGCAAAGGGAATGCGTAGGGCATGGCAGCCGGGCGAAGCCGGGGCGCAAGAGTTGTTGCGTCGTTTCCTCGATGAGGGGCTGGCCGATTATCCTGAAGGGCGGGACCGGCCTGCAATCAGAGGTACATCTCGTTTGTCTCCTCATTTGCATTTCGGGGAAATCTCGCCGCGCCAGGTGTGGGCTGCTTGTGCAGGGAGCCCCAATGCGGCGTCCCAGGCTTTTCTCCGCCAGTTGGGCTGGCGCGAGTTTGCGCACCATCTGCTGTACCATTTTCCCAACACCCCGAGCGCGCCATTGCGTGAGCAATTCCGGCACTTTCCATGGCGGCACGATCCGTCAGGGCTCCAGGCATGGCAGCGCGGACTCACCGGCTACCCGATAGTAGACGCCGGCATGCGGGAGTTGTGGACGACCGGATGGATGCACAACCGGGTGAGAATGATTGCCGCTTCGTTCCTGGTGAAAGACCTGTTGCTGCCGTGGACGGAAGGGGCGAGATGGTTTTGGGATACCCTGGTTGACGCCGACCTTGCCAACAACACACTCGGCTGGCAGTGGGTCGCTGGTTGTGGTGCGGACGCTGCGCCCTACTTTCGAATCTTTAACCCTGAAATCCAGGCGGCAAAATTCGATCCGCAGAGTGACTACATCAGGCGCTGGGTACCGCAGTATGGGATGCCTGACTATCCTCCGCCGATCGTAAATCATGCGGTGGC